>CAYHRZ010000325.1:0-6357 GCA_964359125.1 uncultured Klebsiella sp.
GGCGCCCTTGGGGCACGCCTTGGGCTTGAAGCCGGAAGCGACCGTCATCTTGGCGTCGCACCACGCGTCCTTGTCGTCGTCGCACCCTTCGTCCACGGTGCCGTCGCAGTCGTTGTCGACGTCGTCGCATACCTCGGAGGCACCGGGGTAGGTGCTGGCGTCGTCGTCGTCGCAGTCGTCGTCAGAGAGCACGCCGTCGCCGTCGTTGTCCCACAGGCTGGCGCCGCTACCCCCGTAGGCGCCCACGTCGGAGCGGCTGCCGTCGGGGTCGAGGTAGGCGGGGTGACCGGCGTCGATGTTGGCCGACGTGGTGTCCAGCCTGAGGTCGTCGTTGTCGCAGTCGCCGTCGAGGCTGTAGCTGACGAAGCCCGGGTCGGTGGTGGTGTTGCCGCTGCTGCTGGTCGAGAAACTGAAGTAGCCGGCGGTGTCGGCGGCGGTGTTGGTGTACCAGTTGTTGTAGAAGAAGTCGGAGTAGAGGTTCGTGTAGTAGTCGGCGGCGTACACGCCGCTGCCGTCTGTCGTGTAGGCCACGATGTTGTTGTAGGCGGTGAGGTAGCTGTAGTAGAGGTAGAGCGAACCGCCATAGTAATTCGCGCTGTTGCCCACCAGGGTGTTGTTCAGGAACTCCATGTCGGAGGCGCTGTTGCTGTACACTGCGCCGCCCGCGTAGTTTGCCTCGTTCTCGACGAACACGTTGTTGGTCCAGCTCTCGTCGGTGCTGGCGGTGTAGTAGTGGTAGACCGCGCCCCCATAGTAGGCGGTGTTCCCACAGAAGAAGTTGGCGGCGACGCCGAGTGAGCGAACGTAGTAGAGGTAGACCGCGCCCCCGGAGTAACCCGAGGTGCCCGCCGTGTTGTCGACGAAGCGGTTGCGCTCGATGTTCACCTCGTAGGGGTAGTACGCGTATACGGCGCCGCCGTCGTAGTAGGCTTGGTTGTCCTCGAAGTTCCCGCCGACGACGCTGAGGTTGTCGTAGCCGTAGCCGTAGGGGTACATGTACACCCCACCACCGTAGCCATATGTGGCGGTGTTCCCCGAGAAGTCGGTATTCTCCAGGTCGAGGCTACTGTAGTAGTAGCTGTACACCGCGCCGCCACTGTAGTACGAAGTGTTGTCGCTGAAGCTGCTGTCGTCGGCGCTGATGTCGCTGGCGGTCGACGCGTAGATGGCGCCACCGTAGCCATAGGTGCCTCGATTGTCGTCGAAGCTGCTGTCGGCGATGTCGACCGACTGGTAGCTCGCGGCGAAGAGGGCGCCGCCGTGGTAGTAGGCGGTGTTCCCGGAGAACGTCGTGGCCTCGCTGGTGCTGTCCGAGTAGGCGTCGAGGTAGGCCGCGCCGCCGCTGCCGTAGGTGGCGGTGTTGTTGGACAGGTCGCTGCCCGAGAAGTCGACGCCGCCGGTGGCGTAGTAGGTGTAGACCGCCCCGCCGTCGTAGTAGGCCGTGTTGCCGGTGACGGAACAATCGTCGACTTGGAGCGTGCCATAGGCGCCCAGGTACACGGCGCCGCCGTGGTAGGCGGCGTTGTCGGAGAGCGTGCACGCGGAGAGCGACACGTCGTTGTAGCCAGCGCCGTAGATGGCCCCGCCCACGTAGCCGCTGGTGTAGTAGTAGGCTCGGTTGTCGTCGAAGGTGTCACCGTCCGACACCAACGACGCGCCGCTGGCCAGGTAGATCGCGCCGCCGTGACCGTAGTAGTTGCGATTTCCTGTGTAGTAGCTGTCGCGACTCTCAATCTCGCTGTCGGCCGAGGCGTAGAGGGCGGCGCCGCCGTAGTACGCCACGTTGGACGACAGGTCCACGCCGTCGAAGTCGAGCTCTGGGGCGCCCGACACGTTGTAGAGGAACACGCCGCCGCCGTAGTAGGCCCAGCAGGCGCTGATCGAGGTGTCGAGCAGCGACACGACCGAGTCCGACGTGGTGTAGATGCCGCCCCCGTAGTAGCCGGTGTTGGCGTAGAAGCTCGAGTTCGTCGCCGAGAAGGTGCCGTCGTTGATGTAGGCACCCCCCCCAGAAATGCCCGCGTTGCCGGTGCTGGTCACCGCCACGTCGTCGATGGCCAGCACCGCCGCAGCCACGTAGATACCGCGATTGGTACTGTTGCGGAGGGTGAACCCGGAGAGCACGGCGGCGCTCTCGCCGCTGTCGACCGCCACGGCGTTGGTGCAGCTGCCGTTACCGTTCAGGGTCGTCGTCGCGCTGCCTTCGCCGACGATGGTGAGGTTCTTCCCACCGTAGTCGATACACTCGGTGTACGTGCCCGCCGCGACGGTGATGGTGTCGCCCGTGGCGGCGGCGGTGATGGCGCTGCCGATCGTGGTGTAGGGTCCGGCGCTCGACACCACCAGGGTGGCGGCGAGGGAGGGCGTGGCGAGGGCGAGCAAGAGCATCGGCGACCCGGGGAGCGCGCCACGATACCGGAAAAGGCCTGCTCCGGCTACGTCACTCCGGGCGGAGGTACACGATGTTGCCGCCCGCCTGCAGCAGGTAGAGGTTCTCCGGGGCGAGCAGGCCGCCGCTGCCGAAGGTCATCGCGACGACGTCGCCCGCGCGGGCGCCGACCAGCACGGGGGTGGCGCCGTCGACCCGGTACACGTAGTCGCCGCCGCTGGCCCGGCCCTCGGCGTCGACGGGGCAGGCCACGAAGGTGCGCCCCCCGCGGTCGGTCGTCGATGGCCGGGGCGTCGAGGCGGCGGCCGAGGAGGGGCAGGGTGCGGCGGTCGGCGGCGGCGGCGGCGCGGTGGGCGCGCGACCCCGGTGGGCGCTGACCTTCCCCTGCCCGTCGACCGACACCCATCCCCCCTCCACCCGGGCGTAGAGCAGGCCGTCGGCGGCGTGAAGCGCCGTGCCCTGCCCCACGCCGGTGGCCAGCAAGAGCGGCGTGCTGCTCCCTGGCGGCAAGCAGGCGAGCAGCAGCGGCAGCAGGATCAGAGGCTCCTCAGCACCCGGGCGATGCGGGCGACGAGGTCGGGGATGTCGGTCTCGTCGATCGAGCAGAAGGCGACGCGGAGGGCGTTGGCGGCGGGCACCGCGATCACCCCGGTGGACTCGTCGGCGATGAGGCGGCGCCGGACGACGTTGGCATCGTGGCCCGCGGGTAGGCGCAGGAGCGCGAAACAACCGCTGTTGAACGGGAAGTGTTCGAGCCCTGCGCTGGCCAGCGACGCCTTGAGCACGCGGTAGCGGCGCGCCAAGACGCCTACCACCTCGGCCTCCTGGCCGGCGAGCTGGGGGTCGCGCAGGGCCGAGAGCACGGCCGCCTGGGTGGGCGCCGACACGCTGGAAAGGGTGCCCCGGAGCACCGTCGCGGCCTTCTCCACGAGGATCTCGCCGGCGCGGCCGCCCGCGGAGAAGGTGAGGAAGCCCACCCGGCCCCCGAAGAACACGAGCTCCTTCGTCGCGCCGTCGATCTTGCACACCAGTGTGCGGGCGGGATCCACCGCGGCGGCGAGGGCGTTGAACATCGAGCCGGGGAGGCAGTCGTCGTCGAAGTACAGGCCCCCGTACGCGTCGTCGGTGACGACCACCAGGGGGTGCGGGTGCGCGGCGACCACGCGCACGATCTGCTCGGCCACGTCGACCGTCGGCGAGTAGCCGGTGGGGTTGTTGGGGAAGTTGAGCAGCAGCGTGCCGGGGCCGTCCAGGGTAGCCAGCGCCGCCGCCATGCCGGGCACGTTGAACTGCTCGCCAACGAACAGGTTGAACGGTCGCAGTTCGGTGTCGCAGCGCAACTGGAAGATGGTGGCGTAGTTGTCCCAGAAGGGGGCGCCCAGCACCAGGGGGTGACCCGGGCCGCCGAAGAGATCGGCCACCAGCGACAGCCCGTGCGACATGCCTGCCGTCACCAGCGGCAGCGACATGCCCTCGGCGCCGATCCGGGCCGCCCAGGCCTGGCGCAGGGCCAGGAGCCCGGTGGTGGGCGCGTAGAGGAAGGCCTGGCGCTCGTCGAGGTCCACGAAGTGCCGGCGCATGGCGGGCAGGGTGAGCGGGCGCCCGCTGCCGGTGGTGATCTGGCCGATCGTTGCTTGCCGCTCGCAGCCCGCGGCCTCGGCCGACTGCTGGGGGATGCCGAGTGGCAGCGCGGCTCGGCGACCGAGGGCCGAGAGGCAGGCTTCGGCCCCCGGCGCCAGCGCCGCCAGCGCGGCGTTGAGCTCGCTAGCGCGGTCGGGGGCGGGCAGGGGCGTGGCCATGCCCACGGCGTATCGCGCCCGGACGGCCAGGGCGCCGCCGGGGGGAGCCGGGCGGGCTAGTTGGCGGGCATGCGACAGCTGACACCGTCGGTCGACGACTACACCATCCACCACGAGCCCTACTACCGGGGCGTGGCCGACGAGATCGACATCTTCGAGCAGGCGTGGAAGGCCCGCCTGCCGGTCTTGCTCAAGGGGCCCACCGGCTGCGGCAAGACGCGTTTCGTGGCGCACATGGCCCACCGCCTGGGGCGCCCGCTGGTCACGGTGGCCTGCCACGAGGACCTCTCCGCCAGCGACCTGCTCGGGCGCTACCTGCTCACCGGCGACGAGACGGTGTGGGTCGACGGCCCGCTCACCACCGCCGTGCGCCACGGGGCCATCGTGTACCTCGACGAGGTGGTCGAGGCCCGGAAAGACACCCTGGTGGTGATCCACCCGCTCACCGACGACCGGCGGATCCTGCCGATCGACCGCCTGGCCACGGTGTTGGAGGCGCCGCCCTCGTTCATGATGGTGGTGAGCTACAACCCCGGCTACCAGTCGGTGCTCAAGGAGCTCAAGCCCAGTACGCGGCAGCGCTTCGTCGCCATCGACTTCCGCTACCCGCCGGCCGACATCGAGCGGGAGATCGTGGCTAGGGAGTCAGGACTGGATCCCGAGCGCGCCGCCCGCCTGGTGAAGATCGGCGAGAAGATCCGCAACCTCACCGACCGCGGCCTCGAAGAAGGGGTGTCGACGAGACTGCTGGTTTACTGCGGGAAGCTGCTGGCCCAGGGGGTGGAGCCGCGCAGTGCCTGCCGGGCGGCCTTCACCCGCACGCTCACCGACGACCGCGACCTCGGGCGCACGATCGACGAGATCGTAGCCGACTACTTCTAGGGGAGACCGGTGGCTCGTCGCGACAAGCTGCTGGCGGGTGCCCGGGGACGGCTGAGCGCGGCGCGCGAGCGCCTCTTCGACGACACGACCGTGCCCCCCTGGGCGCGCGACCTGGCCCCGATGCTCCGCCTGGCCCGCGCCGACGGCGCGGCGCTCCGGGCGTGGCTGCGCTACCGGGCCGTCATCCGCGAGGGCATCGGCGAGGCCGAGGCGGAGGCCTACGGCCGCCTGGTGGCTCGGGTCGCGATGCGGGACGGCGAGCTCGCTCGGGTCGTGGCGGTCACCATCCCCGACCACCTGGCCCGCGTGCCCGCGTCGCGGCGGGCGCTCTACTTCTCGCTGCTCGACGAGGTGGCTGCGAGCCGTCCCGAGGCGCTGTCGCTCCTGGCCCGCACCCTCCCGGACCTCGTCGACACCATGGACGACGACCGCCTGCGCCGCTTCGTCGCCCAGGGGGTGGCGATCCACGAGGGATCGCACCAGCGCGCCGAGAGCTTCCTGCGCCAGGAGTCCGACGCCGCCCACGCCGCCGTCAGGGCGCTGCACGACGGGGTGCGCCTGGCCGACGTGTCGCGCACGCTCACGCTCTACGCGCGGGCACACTGCGGGGAGGATGTCCAGGTGCGGCCGGGCAAGGGCAAGGCCTTCTCCGACGGGCACCACGTGTACTTGCCGGAGTCGGTGGAGAAGTTCGGCGACGAGCGCGACTTCGCGGTGTACCGAGTGCTCACGGCGGTGGGCGCTGGGTACATCGAGTTCGGGACCTTCGACCTGGACCTTGCCGCTGTCCCCCGGCGCGAAGGGGCCTGGCCCGATCCCCAGGAGGGCGAAGGCGAACTCGAGCGCTTCTTCCGAGCCTTCGGCAACCGCTCCCTGGCCCGGGAGTTGTTCCAGGTCCTGGAAGATGCCCGGGTGGAGGCCCGGCTCCTCGCCGAGTACCCCGGGATCGGTCGCGACCTGAAGGCCGTGGGCGTTACCATGCGGGGGCCACGTCCCGAGCCCACCGGGGCGGCGGCGCGCGCGGTGGAGGCGCTGGCGCGCGAGGCCTGGGGGCTGGAGCGCTTGCCGGTGGATGCTGCCACCGACATCGCCCTGGCGCCGTTGCGGGAGGCGCTGTCGCGAGCGGGAACGCTCTCGGTGGGCGAGGTGGCCCGGGTGGTCAACGACGGCTACGAGCGGGTTTCAGCCCTGATGTTGCGCGCGGCCGACGGCAAGCCGCCCCGGTCGCAGGGAAGCGAGCGCGTCCGGGCGCCCTGCAAGAACTTGCGCAATCCGGTTGTCGCGAGC
>CAYHRZ010000326.1:0-6329 GCA_964359125.1 uncultured Klebsiella sp.
TTCCGCAGCGTGCTCGGGGGCCGGTAGTCGACGTCGGCCCGGGCGGGCGGGGTGTAGGGGGTGGGCGAGACACCTTCGACGTTGATTGTCCCCCCGGCGTCGGCGAGCCCGCCACCCTCGGGCACCATCGTGCCCTCGGCGGGTGGTGGCTTGCCCTGCACGTCGCTGACGAGCTGGGCGAGGGTGTCGAACACCTCCGCGTTGCTCTGCCGTTCGGGGATCTTGGGCACCAGCGAGGGCGTGTCGTCGGGGTCGTCGGGCAAGAGCGGCAGGATCGTGCGCAGGGCGTCGGCCATGGCGCGGGCGGTGGGGTAGCGCTCCTCGCGCCGGTAGCGGGTGGCCTTGCGGATGGCCTCGGCCAGCGGCTCGGGGATGCCCTCGAACCACTCGGGCTCGCTCTCCGCCATGAACAACTCCGGCGGCGTGTCGTTCTTGATCAGCGACCAGAGGGTGGCGCCGCAGGAGTAGATGTCGGCCCGGGCGTCGACTTGTTTGGCGTTGGACTTCTGCTCCGGCGCCATGAAGCCCCAGGTGCCGAGCACGGCGCCGGTCCGGGTCATGCCCTGCTCGCCCTCGTGTTGCACCTGGGCGATGCCGAAGTCGGTGATGCGGATCTCGCCGGTGCGAGTGAGCAAGACGTTGTGCGGCTTGATGTCGCGGTGGATGACGCTGGCGTCGTGCGCGCCCTGGAGTGACTCGCAGAGCGCGATGCACACCTCGGTGGCCATGCGCGGGGGGAGTGCGCCGTAGGCCTTCACCCGGTCCACGAGGGAGCCGCCCTCGACCAGCTCCATGACGATGAACACCCGGTCGCCGTCTTCGCCCATGTCGAACACGCGGACGACGTGGGTTTCCTCGAGGTTGGCCATCGTCTGGGCTTCGCTGAGGAAGCGCCGCCGCAACGCCGGACGTTGTGAGAAGGCCGGGGAGAGGATCTTGATGGCCCGGGGACGCTGCAGCCGCTGGTCGAAGGCTCGGTACACTGTCGCCATTCCGCCCTCGCCGATCACCTCGATGAGCTGGAATCGACCTTCCGAGAGCGGTTGGGGGCGGACACTGGTCATCCGCTGGTCACCATAGCACGGGGCCCGGGGAGGTTCTTGTCCCGGGTGAGCCTACAGGTCCACGCCTTCCACCTGTCCCCAGCAGTGCACGTCGCCGTCGTCGTCGATGGCACAGTCGCCGTCGCGACCGGCGGCCACGAAGGCGAAGCCGCTGCCCTCCTGCGCCCGGGGGGCGGCGCCGTCGCCGCCGTAGGTGCCGAAGCAGTCGATGCTGCCGTCGTCGAGCAGGCCGCAGTAGTGCAGGTACTCGCCGTCCAGCGTTGCGAAGTCGCCGCTGGGCGCGCTGATGTCGAACTCGCCGCTCTCGTCGTCGGTCCAGCAGTCCACCGCGCCGCTAGCGGCCACGCCACAACTGTGATGGGAGCCGGTGGCGAAGGTGGCGAACCGGCGGCCCTCGATCTCGGCCTCGTCGAAGGGCACCTGGTGGCCCCTGCACCCCACGCTCCCGCCCTGGTCCATCGCGCAAGCGTGGTAGAAACCCACGAAGACGCGCTCCCAGTCGCTGCCGCTGGGGTAACCGTCGAGGTAGTCGAGGCCCTCGGCGAGGCCCCAGCACTCGATCTTGCCCGCCCGCACGCCGCAGGCCTCGTCGCGGCTGGTGTCGAAGTCGCTGTAGTCGCCTGTGCGCGAGAGGGTTTGCGTGCTGCCCTGGTAGCAGGTGATCTCGTCGGGCGTCCGGAAGCAGAACTGGTCCTGGTCCGTGCCGCGGACCTGCACGTAGTCGCTCCCCGGCGGGGCCTCGGCGCCGCCGTCGCAGGCCACGGTCCCGTCGGCGTAGATCGCGCAGGCGGCGCTGTCACCAACGGCGACCTTCGTCGCGACGGGATCCGTGTCGGCGTCGCTGTCGGCGTCGCTGTCGGCGTCGCTGTCGGCGTCGCTGTCGGCGTCAGTGTCGCTGGACTGCCAGAGGGGTGCGTCGTCGTCGTTTTCACTCGGCGCCGTGCAGGCCACCAGCAGGAGGGGGAACCACGAGGAGGGAGGCACGGGGCACCGCCGTGGCGGCGCAGTCTAGCCGCTGCTCAGGTGGTTCGCGATCCAGGCAGCGACGGCGGCCTTGTCGAGGCGACCGTCGGCGAGGGCCATCATTGTAGCGACCAACTCCCCCTGGTCGAACACGACTTCGTGGCCATTCGCCCACAGGAATGCGCCCATCGCCGTGGCGGCAGTGCGCTTGTTGCCATCGACGAAGGGGTGGTTCTTCACGAGGTGAAACGCATAGGCCGCGGCCATCTCAGCCACCGTGGGGTGCAGGTACGCCCCGCCGAAGCTCGCCTCGGGCTGGGCGAGCGCCGAGTCGAGGAGTCCCTCGTCGCGAAGGCCGTGCGAGCCACCGTGGAGGTGGATGAGGACCTGGTGCAGGCGGAGCACTTCCACCCGTGAGAGGAAGATCATTCCGCGAGTTTCTGAAGGGCCTGGGCGTGAAGCGCGATGAAACGCTCCCCTGCCTCGATCACCTCGCTCCGCAACGGCTGTACCGGAGCGATGACGATCGTGCCTCGCTCCACCCGCAAGGTCACCGCGTCGCCCCGGTTCAAGCCGGCCGCGTGCAACAACTCCGGCGGGATGATCACGCCGCTGCTGTTGCCGACGCGCTGGATCGACTTCTGGGCGATGGCCATGGGGACTCCGCTGTTATACGAAATGTACTACCCCCCGCGTGGGGCGTCAACGGGTGGTTCGAGCTTCGTTGGCGAACGGACAAACGCCGATAGTTTTGGAAAGGCTTAACGCTTAACCTCCGACCCCAGGAGGTGGTCCAGGCGCGCGGCGAAGGCCCGCGCTCGGTCCGGTCCGCCCACCGAGGGGCCCAGGGCGGCTACCCGGGCGGCGTGGTCGCGGAGGGCGGGGCCGAGGTCGGCGATGTCGAGGACGACGAGCACGCGGTCCGACACGCGCTGGGCGAAACGAACCTGGTGGTCGTCGACGTGCTCGCCGTGGGCGCTCTGGCGGGGCACGACCACGGGGACCCGGCCGAGGGCCAGCGCTTGCATGATCGAGGCCGGGCCGCCGTGGGTGACGACGACGCGCGCCGCCCGCATCGCGGACTGCATGGCATCGAAGCCGATCATCTTGTCGTGCCGGCAGTGGGCGGGCACCACGGTGGAGTAGCCGGTCTGCACGTACACGTCGTCGGCGATCTCGCCGCTCCCGGCGAGGCGATCCAGCTCGGCCACGAGCCGGTCGAAGGGATCCTCGTGGGTGCCCACGGTGGCAAACACCATCACAACACCGCGCCGAGGTTGATCCCCTCGGGGTAAAACGCCTTCTGCTCCTCCCACTGGACCACCATCCGGTCCAGCACCGGGCGCACCAGGCGTGCCGTGACGGTGGGGGAGTCCACCCGGTCGTACACCTCGATGTACACCGTCTTGCACCCGAAAAGCAGCTTTCCAACGTAGAAGAAGGGAACGGCGAGCCCTGCACCGTTACTCACCAGCACGTCGGGACGCTCTCGGGCCAGGACACGCAGCGCGAGCAGGGTGTTCCGGGCGAGATTCTTGACGTTGCGATTTGTCGGGTGGTGCCCGTAGACCACGCGCTCGCCGGCCAGCAGCGACACCGCGTCGGGCTTGTCGAAGGTCACCCAGAAGCGGTCGTGTCGCGACCACCAGGCGTCGAGGCAGTGCAACTGGGCGAGGTGTCCGCCGGAAGAGCACACGATCCCGCCCTTGTAGGGCGGGGGTGCCTCCGGCGCGGGGCCGTGGTCGTGGCGCTGCTCGCTGCCGGTCGACACGCTCAGTCGGTCCCCGCGATCCACTCGGTCATGATGCCCGCGACCTCCGGGTACGCCGCAAACATCAGCGTGCCGTGTTCACCCCCCTCGCACTGGGCGTAGGTCCACTTCTGGTCGGGGTCCTGGTTGCGTTGCACGCGGTCCACCCACGAGGCTTCTTCGGGGGGGTACACGAAGAGGAGTTCGTCGGTGTCGAGGTCCTCGATGTCGCTGTTGGTGGTGGTGTAGGTGCCGGGCGACATCCACACCATCGCCCGCGGCTCGGGGCGGTCGGGGCTGGCCGAGGTGGCGTAGTCCAGCGCGGTGGTGGTGCCATTCGAGGCCGCCACCACCAGGACCTCGGGGAAACCCTGTTCCACCACGAAGTCGACGGCGGCGTTGGCGTCGTTCACCCCCAGGGGCCCGTCGTAAGCGTCGGAGGCCTCGCCGCCGCTGCCGCCTGCGCCCCGGCGGTCCAGGGCCAGAACCGCCAGGCCCTCCGCGCGCAGTGACTCGATCCACTCCACGGGCCAGTCGGTCCGGTCGTTGCCCGGGGGAATCATGTGGAGCAGCAGCACCGCGGTGCTGGCGTACTCGTGGCCGTACCAGTCGGCCTCGAGCGTTACCCCGTCGTCGGTGAGCAACTGGATCACCGACACCGCCGGCGGCTCGTAGTCGGCGGGCATGCCGCTGTCCGCGGCCTTGAAGTCGGCGCAATCCTCGCCGGGACTGGCGCAGGCGATGAGCAGCAAGAGCATGCGCCAGTGTTGCACGCGGGCCGAGACGGCGCACACGTTAGGACAATCCCGTGACACTGTTCCTCGGCGGCTGCCTGTTCATCGACGCCGAGGAGCACGCGGCGTTCGTGGCCACGCTGTCCGACGGCGATGGCGATAGCGACACTGACAGCGACAGCGACACCGACAGCGACACCGGGCTGGACCTCTGCGCGCCCCCCGACGGGTGCGCGCTGGCCGACGTGGGGGCGGCGTACTGGACGGGGCAGGCCGCCGCGAGCGTGGGCTACGTCGTGGCCGCCCTCGACCTCGACGACGACGGGGTTTCCGAGTTGGTGTTCAACGTCGTCGACGGCACGGCGGGGCGGCTGGTGTCGCTCGACGCCGCGGAGGCCGCCGCCGGGAGCTACACCAAGATCTCCAGCGTCGACTACGCGCGCTACGACGCCACCGACCCGGGGGAATCCACCGGCGCGAACGGCGCGGTGGCGACGGTGCTTCTCGGGGGCACACGGCAACTGCTGGCGGGCGACCCGGAGGCAAACGACGGGACCGCCCTCGCCACCGGCGGCGTGTGGATCTTCGAGCAGTTCGAGGGCGGGGCGCACGGCGACCGGGGCCGGGTCGTGGGCGAGGCCCCTGGCGACCGGGCGGGGACCAGCGTGGCGGCGGCCAGCGGCGACGAGGACCTGCTGGCGGTCGGCGCGCCAGGCGCCGGCGGCTGCGGCGTGCTCTACGCGGGTAGCTGGGACCCGGCGGTGGTGGGCACGGGGGAGATCGCGGGCGACCTCTCGACGATGTACGTCACCGGCGCCATGAGGAAGCTGGTGACCGGCTGCGAGCCCACCGCCGATCCCTACGAGTTCGGGCGCGGCGTGGTCTGGGCCGACTTCACCGACAACGGCGTGGCCGACGTGGCCGTCTCGGCCATCTCCCGCGACACGCGGGGAGGGAGCGACGCGGGCTACGTCTACGTGATCCCCGACGTGCTGTACCTCACCGACGTGGCCTACGTGGACGACCTGGTGCTGGCCGGCTCCAGCGTCGGGATCGAGGGCGGCAACAGTCGCGACTGGTTCGGCATCTCCCTCGCGGCGGCCGACCACGATGGCGACGGCAGCGACGACCTGCTGGTCGGGGCGGTGGGCTTCGACGACGTGGGTCGCGACCGGGGAGCGGTGTTCGCGTTTCTGGACCTGGCCGAGCCGTCGCCCGGCTACGCCGAGGCCGACGACGCGAACGTGAAGTACCGGGGGTCCACCGACGACCTGGGCCTCGGCTACCTACTCACGACGCTCCCGGCCGAGGGGGCCGAGGGCTTCGCTGCGAGCGCCTTCCCGGGCGCGGAGGTGTGGACCGTGCCCGGCAGTGCCACCCCCACCAGCGCCGACTTCGACGGGGCGCCCGGCGCCGCGCGGCTCGACCTCGGTTCGGCGGGCCTCGCTTGTTCCCTGGGGGCCGGCGAGCTGGGCCTCGACGCCGTGGCGCTCCTGGTGGGGACCTGCGACGACGCGGGACCATCGTCCAAGGCCGAGGCCGGGAGTGCCTGGGTGATCCCCGGTGCCGGGCGGTAGGCCCCACCCGCCGCCGGGATAGCCGCAAGCGTGGCCACCGCCGACACCCGCGCCCTGGCCCGCGGCGCCGGGGTGATGCTCCCCGCGACCCTGCTCGGGAACCTCCTGCTGCTCGGGCTCGACACCTACCTCAACGGCGCGCTGCCGCTGGCGGAGTACGGGCTGTACGGCGCGGTGAAGCGCCTGTTGCAGATCGCCGGCTTCGTGGGGCTGCTCGGCATGGAGAACGCGGTGATCCGGG
>CAYHRZ010000327.1:0-6324 GCA_964359125.1 uncultured Klebsiella sp.
GTCGCCGTAGCCGTCGGCGTCGGCGTCGGCGTACCAGTGCACCGCCCCCGCAGGCGGCCCGTCGGTATCCTCGTCGTCCAGCCCACCGTCGCAGTCGTCGTCGATGCCGTTGCAGGCCTCGGTAGCACCCGGGTTGACGTTCGGATCGGCGTCGTCGCAGTCGCCACCCACCTCGACCAGGCCGGGCGCCTCGCACGTCCAGGTGGGCTCGCCGCCCCAACCGTCGTCGTCGACGTCGATGAAGAGGCTCTGGGCATCGACGGCGCCGAGATCAGGGTCCCCATCGCAATCAGCGTCGAGGCCGTCCGTGCAGGATTCCTCCGCCCCGGGGTGCACGGCGGGATCCTCGTCGTCGCAGTCGCCGCCCAGCGTGCTCCAGCCCGCCACGGGACAGTGGAGCACCTGCTCGCCGCCGCCCCAGCCGTCGGCATCGGCGTCGTGCCACAAGAGGAGCTCTTCCACGCCGGTGTCACACGCCGGCGGAGGGTCATCCCAGACGAGCGCGCAGCTGGCGAGGAGGGCAAACACGTGTGCCACGCACGATAGCACACCGTGTCCCCGCGACGGTCCACGAACGACCGTCCAGGTCGTGTACCAGGGCGTGCCAGGGGCACGGTCGAGGCCCGGGGTCCGCGCGTAGGTTGGCGACGAGGACCAGCATGGCCGACAACCAACTCGAAACGCGCACGTTCGTGACCAACCACGCCATCGATCGCTACCGCCTCCACTTCCCCGGCGCCAGCCGCGGCGACGTGTGGGACGCCGTCCAGGACGCCCTACCCCTGAGCCCGGACGACCTGTGGCTGATCGCCGGTTGCCCCGCGGATCCCCGCTGTCGCTACGCGATCGCGGGTCACGGCCGCGGGGTCTTCATCATCGAGAGCAGGTCGCCGCGCCGGCGCGTGGTGATCACCTACCTCCGGGGCGTCAACGCCGGGGCGGTGAACCGGCACTTCGCCGAGTTCTACACCTAGCCATGCCGCGCCCAGGAGCCATCGTGACGTCGGTGCTGGACCTCGCGGTCCGGGGCCTGCAACGTCTCTCCGGACCGCCCCTCACGCCACACAACGTCGCGCTCGAAGTGGCCCGCGCCGCCGAACCGGCGCCCGCCGGCGAGGCGCTGGTGGCGCACGTACCCCGCCGCGCCGTCGCCGGTGACACCGAACTCCTGGAGGCCGAGGTGCACAATCTCCTCGGGCGTTGGGTTGCCTGTGTCACGACCGATGCGCCGCAGATCCACGTGATCCCACACTCGCCTCCTTCACGACGACTCATGGCCATCGACCGCGAGGGCACGCCCCGCCACTGTCCGATCCTTTGGTTCGATGCGCATCGCGACTGCTGGCGACTGGGGGCGTCCGCCGACGCCGTGTGCGAGGGCACCAACGTCAACTTCGAGAGCCACACCTACGTCCTCATCTGGGAGTCGCCATGACCGAACGCATCACGCTGCTCGCCGCCGTCGTCTGCCTACAGTGGGTCACCCAGGGCGCCCGCGTGGCCGCGACCGGTGAGGAATGGGCGTTGGCACCCTGGTTGGTGGGACTCGTGGTCCTCGGGCTGGCGCGGGCAGCCGCGCTACGCGCGCCCACAGCAACATGGCTGGTGGCCGGGGCGCTGCTCGGCGCCGTGCTGCTGTGGGTGAACGAGTCGGCAACCCCGGGCGGCCCCCGGGTGGTGACGCCCGTGGGGTCGTCGGGACTCCGTCTACTGCCCGTGGTGGGCGGGCTACTCGCGGTGGGTGGCGCGGCGCTGGCGGCGAGGTCGACGGTGGCTGGCGGGGTGCGCGGGACGGCGGCTGGCCTGGGCTGGGTGGCGCTCACGTCCGTGATCGCGACGATCATTGCCCTGGCGTTGTCGGACCTCGCCACGATGGTGGTCACGATCTTGCCGCTGGCGGGCGTGCTCGTCCTCCACCTGCGTCGCCCCGTGCTCGCCATCCCGGGTCTCGTAGCCGCCGCCGCGGCCGCCGCCCTGGCCCCCGCCACTGTGGTGGCCAAGGTGGGCCGCCGGATGGCCTCGACGTTGTGGGGTTCCGGCCCCTTCGACGGCACCGACGACCAGGTTGCTCGCGACCTGTGGGCGCTCGCTGCCGCCGGGCTCACCGGTCGGGGCGACGCCGTCCAGGTCTCCGACTTCCGGCGCGCCACCGACGACGACATCTTCGCCCTCCTGGTGGAGCGGCACGGAGCCGCACCCTTCTGCCTGGCGACGATTCTTGCCGTAGGCGCCGCTGGGCTCGCGCTCCGCATCGCGGCCAGTGCCCCACCGTGGCGACCCGACGCACGTGCTGCCCCGGTGGCCGTCGTCGCGGTCGCGCTCGTTCCCGCGGCCTGGAAGGTGGCCGCCACGCTGGGCATCGCCCCGCTGATGGGGGTGTCGAGCCCGCTGGTCTACGAGGGGGGTGTCAACTTGGCGCTCGCGGCGATGCTGCTGGGGATCGTCGTCGGCACGCCCGCGGATGCCCGCGTCAACGCCACCCGCGCCGGGCTCAGGCCCGCGGCGCTGGCGGGGATCCTGGTCGCGGTCGTCGGCACTGCGGGCACCCTGGCGGCCGGGGTGCTCCTCGCGAGTTCGGGTCTGGCCCGCACCAACCACGCTCGCGTCGCCGTGACCTGTGACAGCACGACGCTCGCCCCCCAGGTCAACCCGCGGCTGGCCCGGCTGGCCCACCTCGGTGGGCGCGCGACGGTGTTCGACCGGACCGGCATCGTGCCGCTCGTGCTGGACGGCCAGCGGGGCACGCGGGTGCCCTTCGCGCCGGCGGTGGTGCCGCTGGTGGGCGACACCACGACCCCCGGCACGGCCGAGTCGTGGCGCTCCCTGCACGCGAGCTTTCCGGTGGTGGAGCTACACGGGTGCGGAAAGGTGGCCACGGCGCGCGACTACTCGAGCCTCGTACCGGTGCTCACGGGGGCGGCCACACTCACCGCGTGGAAGGCAACCCGCCCCGACGTGCTCAGCACTCTCGACGCCACGCTCACGGTGGCCGTCGACGGCATCGCCCGCACGCACGTCCAGGAAGAGGGGTTGCCCGCCGCGCTGGTGGTGGTGCTCGACGGCCAGGGACGGGCGCTGGCGCGCGCGACGGTCGACGCCCTCGACCCCGATCCGCGGCGGGTGGAGAACCGATTCCTTGAGGTGGGCCCGCGAGGCGCGGGGATCGACCTCGCGGGGCGCCTGCCGCTCCCGCCCGCCTCGACGGCGAAGACGCTGGTGGCGCTGGCGGCGTTGGACGCCGGCCTACCCCACGACTTCCACACCGACTGCGAGGCGCTGCACGGCGAGGGCAACATGGGCGCGGCACGGCTAGGGCTGCACGGCCGCTACACCATCGTGCACGACTTCCCACGGGCGCGGCCCCACGGGCGGGTCACCGTCGCCACGGGCATCGCCTACTCGTGCAATGTGAACGCGTCGCGACAAGCGCTGGAGCTCGGACAGGCCCGGCTCGAGGCGGCGTTCCGGGGCCTGGAGTTCGAGCGGCCGTCCGTGGACGACGAGGTGTACGCCGTCACCCGCGCCGGGTTCGGGCAAGGCGTGGAGGCCACGGTGCTCCAGGTGGCGCGGGCGTACACCGCGCTCGTGCGCGGCTCCCCCCGCGCGGTGGCGTGCGACGAGTACTGGCTCGAGGGGCAGGCTGGACCGACCTGCAGGGTGCTCAGGAGCTTCGAGGCGGCGGACGTGGCGGTGGTGCGCGAGGGTATGCGCGCCGCCGTGTACGCCCGCGGCGGCACCGCGCGCACTGCCGCCGCCGCGGGGGTCAACGTGTGGGCCAAGACGGGCACCGGCGACTGGGTGCTCGACGGGCGCCCCGCCACGGTGGCGTGGACGGCGAGCGTGGTGGAGGTGGCGACCGGCGAGCACTTCGTGGTGGTGGTCGCCATCCCCGGTTCCCGCTCGCGCACGGGCGGGGAAGTCGCGGCGCCGCTGGCCGCGAAGGTCACCGCCCTGCTGGCGGCGCGGGCTAGGGGAGGATGGTGACCTTCTCGGCGAGGGCGGAGAGGTCGACTTCCCACCTATTTCCGGCCTGTATCACCGAAATCTTCTCGATCCAGGCATTGCGGTAGCCCAGCGATCGAAAAAAGACTTTCCAATCTCTCGCCACTAATGCGGGCGGCCTCGCGACAGTGACACACGCTGCTCGCGCCCCGTCCCTGGGGTTGTCGAGGGGTGACTTCCCCACCCTGCCCGTCGTGCTCCACCCAGGAGCCTGGGCCATACCGCTTTGAGTGAACAACTTCAACTCGGACGCCCGTTTAAGGTCGCGCCCCACAGCGTTCGGAACCGTCACATCGTAGGTGTTGCCTCCCGAGTTGGAACAGGTCAGACCCAACGCACGCTGAGGATCCAGCGCAGCCCGAATGTCATCAGGGTGGCTGTACCCACCCCCGTGTGGATGTTTGGAGCGATCCTCACGGATGGCCGCCCCGCTGGGGCACCCACTCATCAGCCCGGCATTGTCGTTGGGGAACCTGAACGTGAAGGTGGCGCCATCGATTGTCCCCGACTCCAGGATCGCGAGGCCCATGGCGAGCGACTTGTCCCACGCGGCGCGGGCAAGGGTGAACCGGTGCGGGCCCACGATGACGACGTCGTAGCTCAGTTCAATCCGAAGTTCGCGCGTCGGGTTGGAGACCTGCAACTCCAAAACCTCAATCGTGAGCGATCCAAGAGAGACCTGATCCTCCGCAACGACGCGACGGGGGCTGCCCAACGTGACGATCTGCGGTAGGGTACCCGGCGACCATACGGTACAGGTGGTTTTCGCGTGGAGCCACCAGGCGCCGCTCGCATAGACGAACTCGAGATCTGCCGAAGCGCTATTGCGGGATCCGGTCCACTCGATGTCGTGTCCCTGACCCGGGGGGCCGACCGTCACCGCCTTCGCCCCCCGGTGATCAAGCCCCGCCTTCGGGCCGCCCACCGCCGTCTGGTACCGGAGCTCGATCCCTACCAGCGGCGTACTCAAGGCGCCACCGGCGCGCCGATAGCGAGCTTGATCACCGAGACGATATCGGTTTCTGGGGGATCCAGGCGAATGTCGTAGTAGAACGTGCCCGTCCCTGGCCCGTCTCCATCGATGTCGACGGAGGTGACCGTCGCGCCAACCGACTTGCCCGCCGGGCGCGCGAAGATGCCCCGGACGAACCAGTCGTACGACGTGGTGTCGAGCAACGGGGCCCCAGACGTCGGGTCGCCCGACGGCAACCCGACGACGAAGAAGGGGTTGCACCGGTCCAGTGCGCGCTGCCCGGCGAGACCGGTAGGGTCGCACCAAAGGCGGGATTCGAGGTGATCCGCCACGAACAAGAGGAGCCGACCCTGCTCCCGCCTCCAAGCCGCCACCGCCGCTGCATCGACCAACGCCGCGCCTGGCAGCCGCGTAGGCTCGTCGAGGCGGACTTGCCACGGCTCGTTGTGGCGGCCCGGGGGGCCGAATTCCAGCGCCACCAGCCGCGCGCCCCGCCCGGGGAAGACCGTCCGGGGATCGCCGCTCCGGACGCGAACCCGCCGGCCGCCGACGACCCATTCCCCGCTCAGCGCGCAGGCTTCCGACCGTACCCAGGTCTGGTAGCCGGGGGAGGCTGGCATGCCCGCGCGCCGCCCGGCATCGAGATGGTCACCCGGGGTGTAGTCGGTGGTCGAGCAGGTGACCCCGTGCAGGTCCAAGCCGTACCAGCCCTCGGCCTCGGCGGGCGTCGACGGCGCGCGGGGGCACCCCGCGAGCAGCAGCAACCAGGGCAAGCACCAGCCCGTCACTTTGCCCCGCACAACTGCCTCAGCAACGCCTCTTGCCCCGACTTGTCCAGCCGCGCCGCGTCCGGTTGGTCGAGGCGTGCGGCCTTCATCTCTGCCGAGCACGGCTCCCCCGGGACGTGCACGCCAGGGCTGCAAGGCCGTCCGTGGTCGCAGGCGGCGTCGGCTGCGTCCCCCCGGGCGTAGACGTCGGCGGCCCGTACGCTCGTCTGCGGCTCGGCGTCGGCGGCGTTGGGGAGGGGCTGGGCCGCGACGATGCCGGGGTTGGGCGGCCCGTTGGAAGGATCCCGCACCCCCTCGACGCGCGCCTGTGGCGCTGAGTCCGGAGCCGGTTGCGGGCCCGAGGGCGGCCCGCGCCCCGAAGACACGCACTGCTTCCTTCCGGTCTCGGAGATCGAATTGCCGTGGTTGCTCAGGAACGGCGCCACCGAGGCCGACATCGAGGCCACGATGACGGAGTCCGTCCGTGCCATGTTCGAAGCGGCAAGCGCGATGCGGACCGGCTGATCGCGTGTAGTCGTATCACAAGCTCCCTTTGGGCCCTAGTGTGCCTGGGTTAGCCAT
>CAYHRZ010000328.1:0-6316 GCA_964359125.1 uncultured Klebsiella sp.
GGTGGTCGGAAGCCAAGCGAGCGGGCTCGCGACTGGCGACATGTTCCAGCTGGACGAACCGGCCGCCATCGTGGCCGACGGGAACCTGGGCTGGGCCGACGACGAGGACGCTGAACCCGCGCCCCGGGCCCGGGCGGACCGGGCCGCGGCCCTGGGCAGCGGCGGCCTCGGCGGTCGGGGCTCGGGCAGCGGGGGTGGCGGCACCGCGGAGGGCTACGGGCGGGGCTCCGGGGCCATGACAAAGGCCGCTCCCGGCCCGGAACCGGCAGCGGACCCGGAGCCAGACGACGCGGGCCTGGTGCGACTGCCCGCCGGCCGGAGCTACGAGTCGGTGGTGGTCTCGGTGCCGGGCGTGACGGTGCAGGGCCGAAAGGTGTCGAAGGAGGAAGTCAAGGCCGACAAGGCCAAGGACGCCGCCGCCGCCCACGACAACAAGCCCGCGGCCCCCGCGCCGCCCCCGCCGCCGCAGGCGACCACGCGGACCGCGTCGGCGCCCACGACGACCTCGGCGTCGAGCTCCCGGCCCGCGCCGGCGTCCGCACCCGTCGAGGCCCCGCCCCCGGCGCCGGCGAAGAAGTCGCTGCTCATGCAGACCATCGGCACCCGAGGTGAGGCTGAGAAATCCGCGGTGGTCGCAGAAGACCTGCCCGCGCAGCGCAAGACGATCACCTTCGACGCCGAGGAGATCATGGTGGAGTTGGCGGTGCCGGGGGATGATGAGTCCGGGCGCGATGAATCGCCCAGCCACGCAGTCGGGCGCGATGAATCGCGCGGCCACGGGCAGCTGCAAGACCGCCGCCAGCAGCGCGACGACGTCCAGAGGAGCCCGCACGGCGCGGGCCCACGCCCGCCCCCCGAGCGTCGTAAGGCACTGGTCGCCTCGCCGTCACCCATGGCGCTGGCGATGTCGCTCGACAGCCCCGCTGTCACCCACCAGGCGGCCCTGCTCCCCGCGGGCGCCTTTCCCACCTTCACTGTCCGATACAAACAACTTCCCGGAGAAGACCTATGACATCGCTACTCTTGATCCTCGGCCTGGCCCTCGCCGCCCCCCTCAACTCGCCGGGCGGAAAGGTGGAGCTGCCGTGGAACGACTTCGAGGCACTCTACCGGAAGATGGTCATCGACCAGCAACCCAAGCCCACCTCCCCCCGCGACTGGACACTCGATCGCGCGGTGTTTGCCGGTCGGGTGGTGGGCAAGGACGACGACGCCTTCGCGGTGGTGAAACTGCAACTCCGCGGGCAGGTACACAAGAAAGAAGGCTGGACCACCGTGCCCCTGGTGGGGGCGTCTACCGCCCTGCGTTCGGCGAAGATCGGCGGGAAAGACGCCGCGCTGTTCGTGAAGGACGGCTACTACACGATGATCACCGACAAGCCGGGGAGTTTCGACGCGGAACTCGAGTTCGCGGTGAAGTTGTTCGCCGCCGACGGCGAGACGGGGTTCACCATCCCCCTGCCCCAGGCCGGCGCCACCGTGGTGGGCGTGGCGGTCGACAGCCCCGACGCGCTGGAGTTCGAGGTGCCCGGCGCCCAGGGCAAGACGGTCACCACCGTGGGCACCGAGCGGAGACTGGAGGCGTACGTGCCCTCCATGGGCAGCCTCACCGTGAGTTGGCACCGGGAGCTGTCCGACGAGGTGGCAGCGGCCCAGCGCGAGGCCCGCGTGTATGCCGAGACGCGCACGCTCGTGGGCGTGAGTGAGGGCGTGCTCGCCATGCGCGCCGACATCGACTACACCGTGCTCCACGCCAAGGTCGACCGGTTCCGCGTGGCGATGCCCGCCGACGTGACCGTGCTCGACGTGCGCGGCAACGGCATCCGAAACTGGACACAGGAAAAAGACGGCAACATCAACGTGGAGCTCAACTACGGCGCCGAGGGCTTGTACCGCCTGGGCATCGACTACGAGCGCGTCTTGCAGAGCGGGGTCGACGTGCCGCTGGTCAAGCTCAGCGGGGTCACGCGCGAGACCGACTACGTGGGCGTCGACGCGCGGTCCGCCGTGGAGATTGTCGCAAAACCGGCGACGGGTGCCGTCCCCATCGACGTCCGCGAGTTGCCCGCCGCCCTGGTGGGACAGACCGACTACCCGGTGCTCCTCGCCTACCGGGCCCGGGGCGGCGACGTCACCATCCCCATCGAGGTCAAACAACACCCCGACCTGGACATGCTGGTCACCCTCGTCGACACCGCCAGCGCCGAGACCCTCGTCACCGAAGACGGCCGCCGCATGACCCGTGTCCGCTACGCGGTCCGCAACAACCGCAAGCAGTTCCTGCGGGTGTCGGTGCCCCAGGGCGGCGAGGTGTGGTCGGCCTCGGTGGCCGGGCGCGCGGTGAAGGTGGCCCGCGCGGAGGGCGGCGTGCTCGTGCCCCTAGTGCGCTCCGACGCCAGCGGCGGGGCGCTCAGCGCCTTCCTGGTCGAGGTGGTGTATGTCGAGAACGGCAGCGAACTCGCCACCGGGCGTGGCGAACTGAAGGCCGAACTGCCCAAGGTCGACGCGCCTTCCTCGGTCTTGCAGTGGACACTCTACCTGCCCTACAGCAGCACCATCGTGCCGCGTACCTCGGAAGGCACCGTGCGCCGGGTACAGTGGTTCTCGGCGGCGCCCGTGCTGCCCGCGGAGGCGATTGTCACCCAGCAGGCGGCCAACGCCGTGCGCCAGGAGGTGCAGAACCAGGGCGACACCGGCGTGCTCGGCCAGGGCGTGGAGCCGGTCGACGTGCAGATCCCGCTGTCGGGCAACGCCTACTTCTTCGAGAAGACCCTCGTGCTCTCCGAGGACCTCTGGGTGGGCTTCGACTACAAGCGGAAGGTCAAGAAGCAGTAGGGGGCGGTCTACTCCACGGCGGCGCCCCCGAGCAGCGCCTCGATGCGCGACCGGCGCTCGGGGCGACGGTCGGCCATCGATCGCAACCGCGACACCAAGCGTGCCTTCACCGTGCCACCCGAAAGCGACAACGCGGCCAGGACCACCTCGCGGAAACGTTCGTCGTGGGCTCGCTCGACGAGCAAGCCCAGGTTGGCCGTCTGCACGGCCCGTGCGGCGCCCAGGGTGTCGCGCAACAGCGCGTGGGTGAACGCCACCCCCGACGGCGAAGCCCGCAGGCAGCCGCTGCTCTCGACCATGGACTGCCGGACGTCGGCGGGGTCCGAGAGACCCATGCCCAGGAGCGCCTCGTCGAGTTCCGTAGGATCGACAAGAGCCACACCGTTCACGACCATCCACAAGGCTACCGACGACACCAGCGCCAGGCGCTGCTCGACGGTTTCCCCGAGCGCCGCGGCGTCCGGGCGCCGCAAGAGGCCCCGTACCGCCGCGAGGCAGGTGCTCGCCCGGGTCGAAGGGGTGTGGGCACCGTCGCGGTGCGCCGCCGCCAGCAGGGTGACCATGAGCGGGTTCTGGGCGAGGCTACCCGCCGCGGAAAGGGCCTGGCGCGGAGCGTCGAGGCCGCCCTCGGCGCCGGACTGTTTCCACCACCGCGACAGCAACTCGTCGCGCTCCCGCGGCGACAGCGGCGGGACGCCGACCACCGTGTAGCCGCGCAGGCCCGCGTAGAGGTCGCCGGCCGGCCGGTGGGAGGCGCCCGGTCGGGAGGTGATCACCACCCGGAGACCGCCGCCGGTGTCGCGGGCCAACTCCTCCACCCAGTCGAAGAGCGCGCGGCGCCGGTCCCGGGCAAGTTCGTCGAGGCCGTCGAGGACCAGCAGGGCACCGCGCCCGAACACCCGCCGCACCCAGCCGCGGGGGGCCTCGTCTCCGAGGTGGGGCACCGAGCCCTCCACCAGCTCCCGCGCGGCGGGGAATCGCGACGGGGGCATGGCGCGCAGCGGCAAGAAAAAGGGCGTGGGGGCACCGGGGGTGGTGCAGCAGTCCATCACCAGTCGCGACACCATAGTCGTCTTCCCGGACCCCGCCTCCCCGACCAACAGCACGCGGGGGGCGGCGTGCAACTCCGGCGCCAGGGGGCGGGGCAGCGCCTGCTCGAGCGCCAGCTCCCCGTCCAGCCCGTGCCAGCGGAGGCGATCGACTCGCCGCGCCAGCGAAGCGCGGAAGGTACGGTCGAACGACGAGCGGGCGTCGACGGTGACGCTGTCTTCGATCCGGCGCAGCCGCTGCAAGACGCCCGCGGTCGCGGCCTCCGTGAACCCGGGCCGGGCGGCGGCGCCCTTGACGAGGGCCCGGGCGGCGGCGAGGCAGAGTCGCTCCCAGGCCAGCCGCTCCGGGCCGTCGAGGCCGGCGGAAACGGCCACCAGCGCACCCGCCACCCGGCCCGGCGCGAGGTCCGCCGCCACCAGCACCTCCGGGCTCAACACCTCGGCGCCAGCCAGCGACGCGCCGAAGGCGCTCAGCACGCGCGCCCGCGCCTCGGGCGCCAGGACCGAGCCTTCCCGCTCCACCGCGGCCAACAGTTCCTCGATCTCCGGCGCCGACAGCGCTGCCTCCACCCGTGACGCGTCGGCCGCCTCCAGCCTCGCCCGCGCCAGACCCGCCACCGCCTCGAAGCTCCAGTCCAGGAGTTCCAGTCCCGGCCCCAGCGCCGCCACCGCCTCGGGCGACAGGCACAACCGCAAAAGCGCCTTGGCGAGCCCCGGGGCCAGGCGAAGGGCGACGGGGCCACGTTCCGGCATCGGGCCGGGGGGTAACGCGAGGGCACCCCGGGGGGCGAATCGGCCGGCGCTCGTCCCGACGGGGTGCCAGCCGAAGTAGGGGGAGGGCGTGGTCCTGCTCCTGGTCCTGTCCTGCGACTCGGCGGCCCCCGCGCCCGACACCGGCGCTGGGGTCGGGCCGGCCGCTCGGCCGGTGAACACCACCTGCTTTGCCCCCGACCGCCCAGCCTCGAGCGCGGGCCTGGCGTTGCAGCGCCGGTACCCCAGTGTCAGCTTCGACGGCGCGGTCGAGCTGCAACAACGCCCGGGCGACCCCCGTCGCTGGTACGTGGTGGAGCAACGTGGCCTGGTGTGGACCTTCGACGCCACCGACGACGCCACCGACGAACGGGTGCTCTTCCTCGACATCACCGACCGGGTCGACGACAGCTACAACGAGTCGGGACTCCTCGGGATGGCGTTCCACGCCGACTTTGCCACCAACGGCGAGTTCTTCCTCTCCTACACGGCACCGGGGCAGGGCGGCGCGGCCTTCGAGCACCGGATTTCCCGCTTCACCAGCCCCGACCGCGACGTCGACGGCGACGAGACCTCGGAGGAGGTCCTCCTGGCCTACGACCAACCCTACGCCAACCACGACGGCGGGAGCATCCGCTGGGGGCCTGACGGCCTCCTCTACGTGGGGACCGGCGACGGCGGCTCGGCCGGCGACCCGCTCGAGAGTGGGCAAGACACGCACTCGCTGCTGGGCAAGGTGCTCCGCGTCGACCCCGACGGGGTTGAACCGTACGCCATCCCGGCCGACAACCCCTTCGCCGACGGGGCCGAGGGCGCACCCGAGGTGTACGCCTGGGGCCTGCGCAACCCCTGGCGCATGAACTTCGACAGCGCCACCGGCGAGTTGTGGCTCGGCGACGTGGGCCAGGACGAGATCGAGGAGGTGGATCGCGTCGAGTTGGGCGGGAACTACGGGTGGAACGAGAAGGAGGGCAGCTCGTGCTACGAGGCGCCCGCCCCCTGCGACGGTGGCGGGTACATCGACCCGGTGGCCGAGTACGGGCACGAGGAGGGCCGCTCGGTCGTCGGCGGCGTGGTGTACCGGGGATCGACCATCCCGTCGCTGGTCGGGACCTACCTCTACGCCGACTTCTACACCGGGAACCTGTGGGCGCTGCGCTACGACGACGCGGGCCTCGCCGTGCCGGAACTCGTCCTTGCCAGCGGGTTCTACACGGCGAGTTTCGCGTCGGACGACGCGGGCGAGGTGTACGTGCTCGACTACCTCGGTGGCATCTACCGCCTGGTCGCGAGTGACCAGGCCGCGGACTCGGCCTTCCCGGAGCAACTGTCACAGACGGGTTGCTTCGCCGACGGCCAGCCGGTCGATGCCCTCGTCGCCTACGACGTCAACGTGGCACTCTGGTCCGACGGCGCCACGAAGGACCGCTGGTTCGCGCTCCCCGACGACACGCAGGTGACCATCGGCACCGACGGCGACCTGGAGTTCCCGCCCCGCTCGGTGCTGGTGAAGACGTTCTCCGTGGGCGGCGTCCGGGCCGAGACGCGGCTCCTGGTCCGGCACGAGGACGGGAACTGGGCGGGCTACACCTTCGCCTGGGCGCCGGACCAGTCCGACGCGGACTGGGTGCCAGCGGGGGGCAGCGTCGATGTCGGCGACGCGGCGTGGACGCTCCCCTCCT
>CAYHRZ010000329.1:0-6293 GCA_964359125.1 uncultured Klebsiella sp.
TCTGCTTGCGGGTTCACTCATGCGGCGATCACCAGGTCGCCCGCGACGTTGAGCGTCGTGCGGCACATGTCGAGGACGCGGTCGAAGCCCACCAGGACGCCCACCGACTCCGGCGGGATGCCCAGCGACGACGCGAGCGCGGCGATCACCGGCAGCGACGCGCCAGGAACGCCCGCGGTGCCCACGCCCGCGGCGATGGCGACCACCACCACGAAGGCGGCCTGGCCGATCGACAGGTCCACTCCGTACAGTTGCGCGAGGAATAGCACCGCCACCCCCTCGAACAGCGCCGTGCCGTTCTGGTTGGCGGAGGCACCAACGGTGAGGATGAAGCGGGCGAGGTCGGGGCGCAGGCCCAGGTCCACCTCGGCCACCCGCAGCGTGGTGGGTAGGGTGGCGGCGCTCGACGCGGTGGAGAAGGCCACCGCCAGCGCCGGTTGGATCGCCCGGTAGAAGGCGACCGGCGAGCGCCGGGCGAGCACCCGCAGCGCGGCGCCGTACACGACGACCGCCTGGAACAGGATCGAGCTGAGCACCACGCCGACGAACCAGCCCAGCGGCGCCAGCCCTTCCAGCCCGGTGCGGGCGACGAGCACGCAGGTGAGCCCCGCGACGCCCACCGGCGCCAGCTTCATCACCATCTGCACGCCGACGACGAGCACGTCGAAGAACCCCTGCACCACCTCCGTGAAGCGGGCGGCGGCGTCTCCCGGCGTTGCCCGCAGCGCCAGGCCCACCAGTACGGCCACCACCAGCACCCCGAGCAGGTCCCCCTTGGCGGCGGCGGTGACCACGTTGTCGGGCACCATGGCCACGAAGGTGTCGACCGGCGAGGCGTCGAGGGGCGCCACGGCGTTGCCGGCGGGCAGCCCGCTGCGGTCGATGCCGACGCCGGGGCGTACGACCGTCACCAGCAGCACGCCCACGCCCACGGCGATGCTGGTGAGAACCACCGTCAGGCCCAGTGCTCGCCCCGCCACCCCACCCAGCGCCCCCGTCTTGAGCTCCGCCATGCCGAGCACCAGCGCGGCCACCGCCAGCGGCATCACCAGCACCAGCAACAAGCGCATGAACAGGGCGCCGGCCGGTCGGGCCACGTAGTCGACCAGCCAGGGGGCGTGCGGGGCCACGAGCGCGCCGAGCAGCGCGCCCACGGCCATGCCGAGGAGGATTCGTAGTGCCATGGGGGAGGGGGTATCCGATCCGGCCGCCGCCGTGCCGTGGTACCGTCGCGAGCACATGGCACTCACCCTCCTGGCGGCCCGTGTTGGCTGCACCTTGCCCGAGACTTTCCTGGGGCACGTCCTGACCGTGCCCCCCGAGCCCACGGAGGCCGAAGTGGGCGGCATGGGCCTCACGGAGGCGGCCCTGCTCGCCGCGGCGGAGCGTGGCGACGACGCGCTTTTCGAGGCGCTGGGCGCGCACCACGCGCTCCGGGGGGTGGGGCGACCCAGCGAGTTGCTTGCTCACGGCATGGTGGCACCCAGCCCCTGGGAGAAACGCTGGTTGGGCTGGGTGGCCACGCGCCTGGGGGTGCCCTTGACGCACCCCGGCAGCGTCCCGGGACCGCTGGCCGAGTTCGGCGACTTGGCGAGCAACCCGGCCGAGCCCTGGCCCGACCGCCCGCCGGCCGGGTTGAATCTCGTCGTGGGCGACAGTTTCGAGCTGGAGGCCCGGGCGGTGGCCCGGTCGATCCGCGCGGCGATGCTCGAGATTGAGCCCGCTGCCTGGGCGACGTTCCTCGACGGGGTCACCGTCGTGCTGCCCCCCGGTGGCGGGCGGAGTGCGACGTGGCGTCGCATCCTCGACGAACTGGACGTGCCGGTGGCGAACGCCGCCTGGGGGCCAGTCCTGGAGACCTCGGTCGGGCGGTGGGCGGTGGCCCTGTGCCGGTTGGCGGGGTGGGAGAGCCAGGCCGCGGATCGCGAGTTGCTCAGGGCGACGCTGTTGTCGCCCCACACGCGGCTGCTCGTGGGTGAACGCGGGAAGTACCTGGTCGCCGCCCTCCGTTCGTTGCGCCGTCCTGCCGTCTCCTTCGACGCCTGGACGGCGCACCTTCGTGCGAGCTTCGCGGCCACGCGAGACGACGAGCGGCGCTGGTCGCGCGACGACGCGGCGCGGGCTGAATCACTGTCCACGCAGCTCGACGAGATCGATGTCGCGGAGGTGGCGCTTGCGGAGCGAATGAGTCGGTTCGCGGGCGCGCTGGCGCGTCCCGGTGACGCCGACTTCTTCGAGCGCCTGCACACGTTGCTCTCCACCAAGGTCGAAGACGGCGGCCTGGGCATGGGCGCGAGCCGCGGGGTGGCGGGGAACCGTGCGGCGTCCGCGGCCGTGCTCGCCGCCCTGGCCGAGTTGGCGGGGCGAGGCGAGGCCCTCGACTCGGCACCCCCGGGCGCTGGCCCCGGCGTGCGCCGTTCCGTGCAACTCCGGGAGGCGCTGGAAGGCAGGGCGGTGCTCGACGCCAGCGGTCGGGCCTCGGGCGTTCGCCTGCGCACGGGCACGACCTGGGACGGTAGCCCGAGTCGGTGGGTGGTGGTGGCCGGGCTCGAGGAAGGCGGCTGGCTGCGCGCGCCGCGGGCTCGTTCACGGGTCGACGAGCGCCTGGCGACGGCCGCGAAGCTGGGGCCGGCCGTCGACGCCGTGGAGCGAGAGTCGCGACGCATTGCCGCGATGATCGCGAGCGCGAGCGAACGGGTCACGCTGTCCTGGTCCACGCTCGACGACCAGGGCCGGGGCACCTTTGCGGGGGCGGTGTTGACCGGCCTCCCCCAGGACGGGGCCGACCGCCGAAAGGGGGCGTGGGACGCGGCCACGACGAGGCTCGGAGCGCGCGACGCGGTCACTGTGCAGGCGGCGTCGGCGGTCACCGCGTCGGAGTTGGCGGCGGTGGACCCGGCGGCGGTGCTGGCCTCGGGGGTGGTCGAAGCCGCGCAGGTGGGCCGGGTCGCCGCTGCGGCCCGGTCGCGCTTCAGCATGCTCCAGGCCGAGCGCGCGCCCTCGGCCCCGGTGGCCGCGCTGGGTCCGTGGACCGGTCTGGTCGGGGTGCCCCTGGTGCGCCAGTCGTACAGCCCAACGTCGCTGGAGAACTTTGGCGCCTGTGGCGCCCAGTACTTCCTCGGGCGGGTGCTCCGGCTGGTGGAGGCGGACGACGCGGGCTCGGACCTCTCCCCTACGGAGTTGGGTTCCCTCCTCCACCTGGCCCTGGCGCGCGTGGCGTGGGCGGCGGTGGCGAGCGGCGCGCCCTGGGACAGCACCGACCCCGCTGCCGTGGAGTCCGTGGTCCAGACGGCGGTGACGAAAATCGAGGGTGAAGTCAGGCAGTTCGTCGACGCGCAGCCTACGTTCTCCCGTGCCGCGGCCGCTACGGTGGTGGCCCGGTGGGGCCGGGCGCTGCGGGCGTACTTGTCGAAGCAGGCCGCCGGGGGGAAACCACCGTCGATCGCCACCGGGTTGCGCCCTCCGTCGGCTCTCGGTCTCGCGGTCGAGGCGGTGGAAGCGCTGGCCACCACGCCGGGATTGACCCAGGGCGACGTGGCCAAGCTGGTGAAGATCGGCGCTTCCGTCGCGGCGCTACGGGCCGCCGAGGAGGCGTTCGACCGGGTGGTGCCTCTTGGGGGTCACTTCGGTCCGGGCGTGAAGAAACAGCGAAACGACTGGTACGATGAGAATAAGTCGTCGCTTTCCCCCCTCGGGAAAGGCGCGTTGGTCGAGGCGTTGGCCATGGCGAGCGCCCAGGAGGCCCGCGACAGCCTGGTGGCCCCCTTCCTCGCCGTCGTCCAAAAGAGTCGCGAGTCGGCCCAGCCGACCGTCGAGAAGGCGTGGTCGCTGCGCTGGGCCCACGTGGGGGGGACGGTAGCGGCGGCGGAGTGGAGCTTCGGGCCCCACGAACACGACGGCACCTCCGACGCCCGCTCGATCGCGGATCCCGTCCCGGTGGTGCTCGCCGACGGGCGAGAGATCAAGATCCACGGGCAGGTCGACCGCGTGGACTACGACGCCGATCTCGAGGCGCTCGCGGTGATCGACTACAAGTCCGGTCGCGACAAGGCAAGCAGCCGACTCGCTTTCGAGTTCAACCGGGGAACGCACTTGCAACTACCGCTCTACGCGGCGGCGGTGCGCCACGCCCAGGACCGGGGGATCCTGGAGGGGAGCCTCGTCAACGCCGGGCGCCTCGCTTTCGTCCGGACGGGGAAGGACGCGGAGATCGTGATGGGACCGGGCGGTGCGGTGGCGGTCAGGGGGCCGGACGACTCGGACGAGTACACCGTCGAGCAGGTGACTCGCGCCCACCTCGGCTGGACGCTCTCCCGCCTGGAGCGGGGCGAGGTCCCCTTGGTGCCGCGCGCCTGCCCGCTGGTCGACAAGAAGGAGCACTGCGCTTTCTCCTCGGTGTGCGGCGTCGAGGTGGACGCGCGCGGCATGTTCCCCAGCGAACAGCCGCAGTTCGCTCCCCCGGCCCCAATCGTGCCCGCCGCGCGGGGAGAAGTACCCGCTGGGACCGACGCGGCCCCGGAGGCACCGGGCGCGACCAAGCGTGAGGAACTCCGCTGGGCGGGCTTCGCCCCTCCAGCCCTGCCCGACGAGCCGCCCGCGGCGCTCGACGACCGCCAAGCCGCGCGGCCGGAACTGGAGGACGTGACCCGCGACGTGGTCGTGGCCGCCGGGGCGGGCAGCGGGAAGACCTACGCGCTGGTGCAACGGTACCTGGCGGCGCTCCGAGCCGGAGCCCGGCCCGCCACGATCCTCGCGGTCACGTTCACGCGAAAGGCCACGGCCGAGATGCGCGTGCGGGTGCGGGAGAAGGTGGCCGCCGAGGCGCACCCCGAGCGCGGTACCTGGCTGCGCGAGTTGGGGGGGGCCCCCATCGTCACGCTCGACGCGCTGGCGGGCGCCGTGGTCTTGGCCCTGGATCCCTCGGCGACGGTGGCGGTGCACCCCGGGGCGGCCCGCTGGGAGAGCCGCTGGGTGGAGTCGCGGTTGTTGCGTGAGGTGGAAGGTGGCGGCGATCCCGACCTGACGCTGTTGTTGCAGTGGCTGGCCCTGCCGGTGCTCCGCGAGGCCCTCGGGTCGCTGGTGCGCCACCGCTCCCCCCTCGCGGACGGGGAGACCACCCCCGCCGCTTTGGTGCAGCGCTGGACGTTCGAGTCGGGCCGGGCTCGACGGGTGCCTGAACTCCTCGCCGGCCTGGAGCAACTGCTGGCGGAGGCCCAGGCGCAGGCGGCCCGTGAACCGGCCGCGAAGCCGTCCTGGTCGGCGGTGGCCGCTGCCGTGGAGCAGCGACTCGACGCCGTCCGCCGGGTGGGCATCGTGGGCCTCGCCACCCAGGGCCTGGCCGCGTTGCCGAGGATCCAGGGAACGGACGCCGACAAGCTGGCGTACGCGCCGTTCCTGGTCCGCGTCGTCGCCACCCTCGCGCTGGCGGGGAACTTGGCGTCGGCAAGGCGCGCGCTCAGCCAGCACCTCGGCGGGGCGCGCGACGTGCCCCACCTCGAGGAGCGCCTGCTGGAGGAGGCGAGCGTGACGCTCGCCGCCCTGCGCCTCGGCGCGCGGTGGCAAGCGGAACTCCGGGTGGACCGGGCGGCCGCGGGCGTGTACGACTACGCCGACGTGGTGGACCAGGCGCTCCACCTCCTCGCCCACACCCCGGCCGACGAGGTCGCGGCACGCCTGCCCTTCGAGCACGTCTTCGTCGACGAGTTCCAGGACACCAACCAGCAGCAGGTGGACCTCGTCGAGCGGCTCTGCGCGCGCATCGAGGAAGGCGGCAGGTCGCGACCCAAGTTGTTTCTGGTCGGCGACGTGAAGCAGTCGATCTACCGGTTCCGCGGGGCCGAGGTCGACGTCTTCGAGCGGGAACTCGGCAAGGATGGACGCCTGCGACTGGACCTGCCGGTGGGGCGGCGGTCGCGTCCGAACCTCACCCGGGCGCTGGACCGGCTGTTCCAGGGGGTCCTGGCCCCCCGCGACGGCGCCGGTCGGCCGTTGGATCCCATGGGTGCCGTGACGTGGGAGCCGCTGGCGCCGCGAAAGAAGGACAACGAGGCCGATAAGGCGGCGGACGAGGCGGACCTGCCCTGCGTGCTGATGCTCCGGAGCACGGCGTCGGGAGCGGGTTCCGACGACGCCGGCGCGGAGGCGGCCGAGGCCGACGAAGGCGGCAGCGGGGGGACTCAGGACGACACCGCCGACCAGGACGGCCCCGACTCGGGGGAAACGCTCACGGCGGCGGCCGCGCGCGAGGCCGACACGACGACGCCGGTCAACCCCGTCGCCGTGGCCTGGTTGGC
>CAYHRZ010000330.1:0-6276 GCA_964359125.1 uncultured Klebsiella sp.
GATCGCCTTGGCGTGCTTCGAGTCGATGCGGACCGCCTCCAGCCTCCCCGACTCGGTGACCATCACCATCGCAGAGCGGGCCACCAACACTTCCCCGGTAGCGGCCGCGGGCGACGACCAGACCACGTCGGGCACGGCGACGTGCACGCCGGTCAGCTACGGCGCCAGCTACGACTGCGATGTCTGCGCCTCGGTGACCTTCACGCTCGACGCGTCCGGCACCGTCGACGCCGACAGCGACGACCTGGACTACGAGTGGCTCGTCACCCGGGGCCGCAGCTACGGCACGCTGTCCGCCGACGACACCGTCACCACGGAACTCGTGTTTGCCGACGCGCCGTCGACGTACCTGGGCACGACCACCAGCGAGGTCACCGTCCGCCTCACCGTCACCGACTGCATGGCGGCCAGCGACACCGACGAGGTGGTGCTGAGCTACGCGTGCACGGGGGAGTAGCCGCTCAGTAGAGCGAGTCGACCACCTGGGCGTAGCCGAACCCGTAGCCCAGCTGGCTGGCCACGCCGAAGACCACCTCCCCCTCGCGGTCGACGCGCAGGATCTGGCCCTCGAGGCTCAGGCTGGCGAGCACGTCGCCCTCGCCCACCACGTTGACGTCGCCGAGCACCGGGACGTAGGTGGCCGGGTCCTCCGTCCACTCCCAGCTCAGCGTGGGCTCGGGCGCGCCGCCTGCCAAGTCGTACTCCACCAGGCGAGTGTACCCCCGCCCCTCGCTGCCGTTGTCGAACGCCAGCACGCGGTTGTCGTCGACGACGAACTGGTGGTAGGTGTCGCGACCGCCCTCGTCGGCCGACGGTCGCACCGCCCCGACCAGGCCGCCGAAGCTCCAGGTCACCTCGCTCGTCTGTCGCGACACGCGAACGATACTCGCGAAGTTGCGGAGGCCCACGAGCAGGCTGTCACTGGCCTCGTCGTAGTCCACGGCGTTGGCGTGGGTCCAGGTTCCCCGCACGTCGTCTGCACCCGTCGTGAGCGGGTCGTAGTCGTCGAACGCCGACCACCGGTCGGTGAAACTGCCGTCGAGAGCGCGCTCGACGAGCTTGTCACCGAGGTAGGTCACGCCGTCCACCGCTTCTTCGTAGCGAGCGATGCCCACCAACTCTCCACCGGGAAGCTCCACGAAGTCGTGCGACAGGTAGGGGAACTCGAGGCGTTCGGCGCCGGACCCGTCGAGCGGCACGCGGACGACGTAGCCCTCGGCCATCTCCTCGTACTCGTCGCCCCGGTCGTTGCTCTCGTTGTACAAGACGGCCGTCCGGTCCTTCGACAGGTACGCGCGGGTGACCGCGAAGTCGGGCGTGGCCTCGTCCCACCACACGATGTTGCCCTGCGGATCGAGGATCACCGGACCCCAGAGGGATCCCTCCAACGCGATCACCACGAACCCACCGAGGCCCGCGGAGCCCGTGACGGTGAGGTCCGGCAGGTCCGGCGAGAGCCCCCCGGTCGTGGCGCTGAGCACCGGCGACGAGCCCAGGTCGTCGACGACCTGGAAGAAACCTTCGGTGTTCGCGGGTAGTCCCACGAGGTGGTGCTCGTGTTCGGTGGTGGCCTCGGCTTCCAGCGCGGTTTCGAACGCGAGGTCGTCGCTCGACGCGCCGAAGCGCACGCGGCCCAGGGTGGGCTCGGCCGAGGTCCAGCGCACGGTGAGAACCGGGGGCACGTCGGCCCGCCGCTCCGCCGCGACGTCGCAGTACAGCGAGTCGCCGCAAGCGGGTTCCGGGGTGCACCCGAGGATCAGCGTCAACACGGCCTGCACTCTACCTGGGGCCTCGCTCGCCGCAGCCTAGAACTTGCCCGTCACGTCGAGGATGTGCAACTGCCGCCAGTCGCTCCCCGACGAGGGCAGCGCCGTGAAGGACAGGTAGGTCTTGCCACCCACCACCACCACCGCCGGGTCGCCCACGGCGGCGAGGCCGGTCTTGATCTCCACCGTGCCGCTGCCGTCGAGCTTGGTGACGTACACGGACCCGTCCTTGGCCGGCTCGCTCGAGCCGTAGAGCACCGAGTTGCCATCGGGCGTGATGTTGGGCGCGGAGCGCTGGGGCAACCGGATTTCCTTGGCCACGATGCGCCGATCGCCGCCGGTGATCGGCACGATCCCGATGTCCCAGTGGTCGTCGCCACGCTCGCCGGTGAAGTACACCACGTTGCTCCCCACGACGCGCGGGCGGGTCTGGTCGCCGTTACCGGTTGCACCCTTGACCGGGACGGCCGCCGTTGCTCCGGGCACCATGGCGAACACGTCCTCGGTGCCGTAGTTCTTGCGGGAGAACACGACGGTCTTGCCGTCGGGGGCGAACTTGGGCGCGTTCTCCGGCTCCTTGGTGCTCGGGAAGGCGAGCGCCACCTTGTTGGTCTGCTGGGAGAACAGGAACACGTCGCCGGCGCCCGAGGACGACGACGTGAACGCCACCGTCATCCCGTCGGGCGAAATCGCCGGCCAGGCGAGGTTTCCCGGGGCCTGGGTGGCGTTGAGGTACTCCGCTGGCGACCCGCTACCGGGGTTGAAGTAGTACAATCGCGTGGTTCCGCCCGAGTTCGCCGCCTCGAAGATCAGGATCGACTGCTTCGGGTGCCAGTTCGGGTTGGCCGCGAAGCTCCCGCCCGCCGAGAAACTCGACGACGACCCCGGGATCACCACCTTGGTTGGCGCGGCAGGGGCGCCGTTGGCGACCTTCACCACGTAGAGGTCCACCTTGTCTGAGTTGTTGTTGACTTCGAACGCCAACCAGGCGCCGTCGGCGGACCACTGGGGATTGCTCCCGTGGCCACCGCCCACCCAGGACACCTCCACCGCCGAGGTAACGTTCGCCGAAAGCATAAGTCCAAACAACATTACTTCTTTCCTCCGTCGCTCGACGGGGCGAGGGTGAAGGCCACCTGGGCCCAGGGGTAGAGACGAACCAGGTCGGTCTGCGCGCCGCCCAGGACGCTGACGCCGCCCCGCAGGCTGCCGATGTCTACGAACGCATACGACACGCTCGCCGCGCCGCCTCCCGCCATAATGGTTCCCGAGAGGCGTTGGTATTCCGCGTCGGCCGTGGCGGAGTACACCGTCCCGTCGGCGTCGGTGCACTTCCCGCTCTCGGCGCAGTAGCTATCGAGGCCGGTGACGGTCCCCGCTCCGATGCCGTACAGCGGCCCCGCCGCGATCCACAAGTCCCCGGCGCGCACGTTGGCGGCCAACCAGCCGAAGCCCATGTGGACGGCGTTCGCGTCGACCACGTACTGCGCGCTCTCCGGGTCCTCCACCAGCGGGGCACCGAAGAGGTTGTGGTAGCCGACCTGCGCGATGATCCCGAAGCTCTCGGACACGCCCATCTCCAGTCCCACCCCGAGCCGGGCGCCCACGCCCCCGAAACTGCCGGGCTGCAAGGAGCCGGCGTCCGACACCGCGCCGTCGAAGGCGTCGCCCGGGAACAACACCGACGCGCCGACGTCGAGCCTCGGCCCCACGTAGGCCAGGTGCACCAACTTGCGCTTGGTGCCTGCGGCCGGCTCGACGTTGGCGACCGCCTGCGGCGCTCCCACCGCCACGTTCACCTTCACACCCGAGACGTCGTACTCGCCGGCGGGGAGGATGCCCTCGAAGTTGTTTCCTTCGGCCACGTACGTGGCCACCCAGCCGATGGCCGCACGCTGGTCCGGGGCGAACGGGGGCACGGCGGGAGTGATCACGTGTTCGCCCGCGAAGTCCGGGTCGAAGACGATCTTGACGGGGCCGTAGGACTTGTCAATGTCTTCAAGCCACGAGATGATCTCCGGGTTCCCGTCGATCTTCGCCGCCTTGCCCAGGCGCTGGCGACAGGCGGTGATGTTGCCGATGGCGCGGGCCGACTCGGCGCCGAGCTTGTTCTCGGCGAAGGTGAGCACCTCGCCCTTGGCCTCTAGGGCCTCGAGCTTTTGGTACATGGCCTCAACCGCCGTCCAGGCATTACGCTGGGCCAACTTGCGCATTTCTTCGGAGATCCGCGTGTGTTCCGCGCGCTCCACGTCGCCGGCGTGGACCGCGGGGACGAGCATGGGGACGAGGCCCAGGGCCAGCAGCAACAGGAGTCGGTTCACGGAGCACCTCCGAGGTCGTGCCAGGGGTCGAGGAGAGACTTGGTGTAGGGGTGGGACGGGGGCTGGTTGCGAAGGTCGGCAACTTCGACGACCCGCCCCTCCAGCATCACCACCACGCGGTGGCTGTAGGGGATGGCGGCGTCGAGGTCGTGCGTGACGAGAATACACCCGGTCCCTTCCGGGAGGTTGCCAACCAGGTCCTCCAAGACGGAGGCACGGCGATCGGGATCCAGCCCCGACGTCGGCTCGTCGGCGACGACCAGCCGCGGCGCCAGCGAAAACACACGCGCCAACGTCACGCGGCGCTGCTCGCCGCCGCTGAGTTGGCGCGGCAACGCGTCGTGCCGGTGCCCCAGTCCGAGTCGCGACAGCATGGCCACCGCCCGTGCCTCGGCCTCGGCGCGGGGTACCCGGGCGAGCACCAGCAGGGTTTCCCGGACGCTCTCGATCACCGTCTGCTGGGGGTCCAGCGCGCTCATCGCGTCCTGCGGCACGTACTGGTAGGCCAGGCGGCGAGCCTGCCGCTCGCGCTCGGGCAGGTTGTCCCACCGGGCGCCCTCGATCCACACCTCGCCGCTGGTCCGCGCCTCCAGCCCCCCCATCGTGCGGAGGAGGGTGGTCTTGCCTGAGCCCGACTGCCCCACCAGGGCCACCACTTCGCCCGGCGCCACCTGGAGGTCCACGTCGATCACCGCGTCGACGACGCGGCGGGGGCTCCAAGGCCAGGCGCCGGGGATGTCGAAGCGCTTCCCGACGCCGCGGATATCGACGAGGGGGGCGCTCATGCTGCGGCCCCGCTGGGCACGCGCAGGCGAACGACCTGCTGGGCGATGCGGTCGACCGTGTCTTCGTGGTGCGAGATCAGAAGGATGCCGCAGCCGTGCGCCTTGCCCACGTCGAGCAGCAACTGCACCACCTGCCGCCGCAGCACCGGGTCCAGGCCAGTCTCGGGCTCGTCGGCGATGAGCACCCGCGGGTCGGAGGCCATGGCCACCGCGAGGGCCGCCCGCTGGCACTGCCCCCCACTGAGCTCACCCGGGAGCGCCCCGGCCGCGCGAGCGGGCAAGCCCACCTCGGCCAGGAGTTCCCGGATGGTGTTGGCCACGCTGGCAGGTGCGGTCTTGCGCCGGGCGACGGAGATCTCCATCTGTCGGCCTATGGTACGCCCGGGATTGAGCGCCGACGACGCCGCTTGGGGGGAATAGCTGAGGTACCCTCCACGGAGCGACGCCGTGTCGGCGAGGAGGCGGTGGTGGCCTCGCGCGCCGCCCTGCGCGACGCCCGCGAACCAGTCGCGGTTACCGGTCTCCGGGAACTTCAGCGTACCGGACACGAGGCCGGGTTCAACGTCGACGACCCCCATCGCCGCGCGGGCCGTGACGCTCTTGCCCGCCCCAGACGGGCCGCACAGCGCCGTGACCTCGCCCGCGAAAACGGTGACGTTGACGCCCTCGAGGAGCGTGCGCTCGTGGGAACGAATGCCCAGCCCGCGCAGTTCCACCAGCACGCTCATCGAGCCCTCGCCGTGGTCGTGGCGAACTTGGCGATGGCCGTGACCAGCGCGACCAGCACCAGCCCGGTGAACAGCGCGTGGCTGGTGGGCACGTCGTCGAGCACGATCGACGGGTAGCCCATGTAGAGCAGGTCGGCCCACGACTTCAACGAGTCGGGGTGCGTGAAGCTGGCCTGGGCGTCCTGCACCGCGAGGTACGACAGTCCCAGCTCCAGGAACGTCACCTGGGTCACCACCTCGGCCGCCTGCCGCACCACGACCGGCCGCAAGTTCAGCAAGACCACGTGAAAAAGGAAGATGCGGGACCAGGAGAAGCCGTGGGCGCGTAGCGCCTCCACGAATCGGGCCCCGCCCAGTCGCTCTGCCACCGCGGCGGCCTCGTCCATCGCGCCCGGGCTGGCCAGGATGGCCCAGGCGATCGCGAGTGGCAATAGCCCCCGCGCCGTCGAGGGGATCAGCAGCGCGGCCACCAAGATCACCACCATTCGGGGCAGGGCACCAACGACCTCGCCGAAGCCCTGCACCGTCGCGTCGATGCGGCGGTCGCCCACGCACCGGAGCAGGCCGCCCACCACGCTCATCAGCGCCACGACCGCCCCGGCCACCAGCGCCGGCCCCAGGACGCCCCGTGCACCCTGCTGCGCGTACTCCAGGAGCGGCCGTCCCCCCCGGTCGG
>CAYHRZ010000331.1:0-6259 GCA_964359125.1 uncultured Klebsiella sp.
GTCGGAGTCCATGTCCTCGGACTCCGCGGTGACCCCGTCATGGTCGGTGTCCGCCGGATCCTCGGCCGCCATGACCCCGTCGCAGTCGTCGTCGCGGCCGTCGCAGACTTCGAGCGCGCCCGGGAAGATGAACTCGTTGTTGGGATCGCAGTCGCCTTCGCACTCGGCCGAACCGTCAAGATCCGGATCCTCTTCCTGCGGCGGGAGCACGCCGTCGCAGTCCGTGTCCCGTCCGTCGCACGTCTCGGGCACCGGGCCCACGTGCTCGCCGCCGCAGATCGCCGCGCCGAAGAAGCACTCCCACGTGCTCGCGACGCACTCGCCCGTGTCCGTGCCGCAGGGCTCGCCGATCGGCGGTCCGAGCGCCTCGTCGATCGCGCCGTCGCAGTCGTCGTCGGCCCCGTTGCAGGTCTCGCTGGCGCCGGGATTGACCGAGGCGTCGTCGTCGTCGCAGTCGGACTCCGTGTCGTAGCCGTCGTTGTCGACGTCGGGGAGGCCCTCTTCCCCGGAGTCGTCCGGGGTGTCCTTTTCGACGGTGTCGTCGGGGGGCACGGCCGGGCAGCCGGCGAGGAGGAGGGCGAGGAGGGTGAAGCGGGTCATGGGGCGGGCCGTCTCCGTGGCGCCCCTAGGCTACCCCCGAAAAAGTTTTTCGGCCCAGGTCGCGCGGGGGTTCAGATAGGCGCAACCCCAACGACTCTCGGAGGTCAACGTGACGACGCTTCTCTTCCTCACCGCCTGCGGCCAGTTCGGCGACGACGACTACGGCACCGATACCCTCCCCACCGAGGAACAACTGCACGTCAACATCCCGATCGCCAGCGACAGCGCCAAGTCCCCCTCGGACCCCGACGACTGGGCCACCTACTACGAGGGCACCCGCAACGTCACCGAGCACGTCAACGGCATGATCACCTTCGTGCTCGGCAGCGTGTACCTCGTCACCCACACGCAGAAGCCCTCGTGGGTGAACGACGAAAAGACCGAGGCCCAGTGGGGACCCTACAGCGACAGCGGCCTCGACCCGGTGGAGACCGGCGTCCGGGTGACGAAGAACGACGACGGCAGCGTGAGCTGGGCGGTGTTCTTCGTGCCCAACGGCGGCACGGTGGAAACCGACGCGCTCAACGTCGCCGAGGGGCTGGTCGACGCGGGCAGCACCCGCGGCGAAGCCTCGGGCAGCTTCGGGGTGGACTTCGACACCGCCAACAGCCTCGACCCGGCGGTGAACCTCGCGGGACAGTGGGAGGTGATGTACGCCTACGACGCCGAGGGCGTGGCCGCCGTGGCCACCGCCAGCAACTACGGCTGGGAGAACTGGCCGCGCATCGACGCGCAGTACGCCTACGACGAAGACTACACCGGAGCCGGCACGATGGACCTGGCCTACAACAAGGACGTGAACTGGACGGGTACCGACGAGATCGTCACGCTGCGCTCGCGGTGGCAGGCCGACGGCATGGGCCGGGGCGACGCGACCATCACCGGCGGCGACGTGGCCGACGAGGTGACCAGCAGCGAGTGCTGGGGGACGGACTTCAAGACCTCGTACTGGACCGACAGCATCGGCCTGTACGACCAGGTGGGCGAGGAGTCGGTGTGCGCCTTCACCCCGGCGGAGTACGCCGACGACGCGCGCTTCTCCCTCGCGGAGTAGGCACGTAGCCCCGCGCGGCTCGTTACAACGCCGCATGTCTGCTCCCGTTGCCCCCCAGAGCCTCGTCGTCCGCTCCCCCGCCAACGGGGAGGTGGTCGGCGAGGTTCCCATTTCCACGGCCGACGACGTCCGGGCCGCCGTGGCCCGGGCCCGCGCCGCACAGCCGGCCTGGGCTGCCCGGCCGGTCCGCGAGCGCATGGACATCCTGCTCGAAGTGCGCGCCCAGGTGCTCGCCGACCTCGACAACATCGTGGCGATCTCCTCGCGCGAGAACGGCAAGCCCCGCCACGAGGGGCTCTTGCACGAGGGCTTCGCGCCGCTGGAACTGCTCACCTACTTCGGCACCGAGGCCGAGCGGATTCTCTCGCCCCAGCCCATCCCCCTGCGGCTCCTCAAACACCGCGCCAGCTACATCCACTACGTGCCGCGCGGCGTGGTGGCGATCATCGCGCCGTGGAACTTCCCGCACCACCTCGCCTTCGGCGGCGCCGCGATGGCCCTGGTGGCGGGCAACGCCGTCGTGATCAAGCCCAGCGAGTACACGCCGCTCATCACCCAGCACGTCCGCGAGTTGTACGTGAAGGCGGGCGTCCCGAGCGACGTGATCCAGGTGGTGTACGGGCACGGCGACGTGGGCGCCACGCTCGTCGACAGCGGGGTCGACATGGTGGAGTTCACCGGCAGCGTGGCCACCGGGAAGAAGGTGGCCGCGATGTGCGGCGAGCGGCTCATCCCCTGCGTCCTGGAGCTGGGTGGCAAGGCGCCGGCGCTGGTGTTCGACGACTGCGACCGCGACCGCGCCCTGCACGCGGTGTTGTGGGGCGGCTTCGCCAACGCGGGACAGGTGTGCGCCTCGGTGGAGCGACTCCTGGTCCAAGACAAGGTGTACGACCACTTCGTGCCGCCGCTGGTGGAGCGCGTGAAGGCCCTGCGCCTGGGCGACGCCAGCACCGGCGACGAGGTCGACGTGGGCCCCCTGGTCAACGAGCGGCAGTTGGAGATCGTCGAGCGCCTGGTGGCCGACGCCGTGCAGAAGGGCGCCACCGTGGCCTGCGGCGGCAAGCGGGTCGAGGGCCCCGGCTACTTCTACGAGCCGACGGTGCTCCTGGACGTGACGACCGAGATGGACATCGTCAACAAGGAGACCTTCGGGCCGGTGGTGCCGGTCATGAGGGTGGGCACGGAGGCGGAGATGGTGGCCGAGGCCAACCGCAGCCACCTCGGCCTCCTGGCCTACGTGTTCACCAAGAACGGCGACCGGGGGCGGCGGGTGGCCGAGCAGATCCGCTGCGGGACGGTGATGGTCAACGACGTGATCGCCAGCGCGGCCATGGCGGAAACGCCCTGGGCGGGGCTCAAGCACTCGGGCCTGGGGCTCACGCACTCCGACGACGGGCTGCGCCACATGTGCGAGGCGCGGCACGTGAACTACGACGTGTTGCCGTGGCTGAAGAAGGAACTGTGGTGGTACCCCTACCGCCACAAGGACGTGGCCTCGCTCAAGAAGCTGATGAACCTGCTCTACGGGCGCGGGCTGAAGCGCTTCACGGGGTAGCGGCGGAGCTGGCTACCAGGCCCCCGCCCAGGCCAAAATTGCGCCGCCGGAGACGGGGGTGGCCGACACACGCCCCGGGAGGCGGTGCCACTCGGCCACGGCGATGCCCAGCGCCGCGCCCACCACGCCGCCGGTGAGCACGTCGGTGGGGTAGTGCCGCGCCGACTCGACCCGGAGCACGGCCACCGTGGTGGTGAGCGCCAGCGCGCTGGCGTAGGGGAGGGCCACGCGGAGCACCCCCGGCCGCCCGTCGCCGCCGAGGGCCACGACGTGGGCCAGCGCGAACGTAGTGCCACCCACCGCGGCGGTGTGACCGGAGAAGAAGCTCGAGCGTGCCTCGCTGTGGAGCAGCAACCCGTCTTCGCCGTCCGCCACCACCACGCCGCCCACGCCTAGCTGTTCGTAGCAGGCCGCGTCGTCGCCGCACATCACGACGTAGGGTCGCTCGGCATCGGCGCCCACCTTCGCCGCCTCGGCAAGTGCAAGGGCCACCAGGCCTCCCTCCCAGGCGATGACCGCGTGCTCCACCGAGGACCGCGCGGCCGGGGCGCCCAGCATCGCCACCCGGCCCCCCGCGTACGCCGCCGGGAGGGCGAGCGCGCCCGCCGCCACTGCGTCGGAGACCCCAGCCACGCGCGCGAAGGCCCCGAGTCCGCCGCCACCGGCCCGCCGCTCCAGGTGGGTGTCCAGGGGCTCGTCGAGCCAGTCGCCGCGGCGGCCCTGGCCCACCGGGGCCTCCGGTGGTCGCAGGGGCGCCAGCTCCGCCACCAGCACCCACCCCACCGAGAGCCCGAGCGTGACGCCGTCGAGGGCGTAGTCGACCTCGAAGTCAGCCACGCCAGGTGACTCGCGCGCCCACGCCCACGCCGAGGCTCACCGCCGCGCTGCCCTCCCGGATGCTCACCTCCAGCCTCCCGGTGGAGCCGGTGAGGGCGGCGAGTTCTCCCCGGTGCACGCCGGCGTAGGTCGTCACCACGGGGGCCACGCGCGGTCCCACCTCCACCCGCCCCGTGTCGCGACCGGGGAGATTGGTGACCAGGTTCCCGAAACGGTCCACGAGGATCACCTCCCCCACGCCGTCGACCGCCACCGGCAGGCGCAGGGCCACTGGGTCGGTGACGAGTGGGCCCACGTCGTCGAAGGCGGCGCCGCTCGCGAGCCGAGCCGCCACCGGCGCAAAGATGTCGCGACCATGGAAGGTTCGTGAGGGGTTCGGCAGCCCCCAGTCGGCCGTCAGGTGGCGCACCTCCGGCCCGGGGAGCAGGCCGAAAAGTCCGTTGTCGGGGCCGACGAAGAACCGTCCCTCGCAGCGGGCCACCACCGCCCGCCGGGCGGTGCCCACCCCGGGATCGACGACGCAGCAGAAAACCGTGCCCACGGGGAAATAGCGCCAGCCAGCGTCGAGGTGCAGGGCGCCGGCCCGCACGTCCTGCGCGGGGACGCCGTGGGTGAGGTCCACCACCGGCACGCTCGGCGCGATGCCCGCGATCACCCCCTTCATCACGCCCACCCAGGGATCCGCGAGGCCGAAGTCGGTGAGCAGGGCAATCACCCCATGAAGGTAGCCCGCGATCAGGTGGTGGCGCAGCCGGCGGCGCCTTCCCAGCGCTCCTCGTCGACGTCCTGCCGCGACGCGCGCTCCACGGCCATGCCCATCCCACGCTCGTCGGGACGCGCCCCGCGCTGCCAGTTCCCGCGCGCCGGGCCCGGCGGCACCAGGCACGCCGGGCCGTGCCCAACGAGGTCGGAGCGCCCCCACGAGAACAGCGCCTCGCGCACGGCCGGCCACTCCTCGCGTTTCCACCAGAACAACAACGACCGCTGCCGCGCCCGCTCCTTATGCCCCCGGGCCACGAACACGGGCTGTTGGGTGTAGGGGTCCACCCCCGACACGAACATGGCGGTCGCGATGGTTCCCGGCGTGGGCATGAACAGTTGCACCTGTCGACACCGCAGGTCGTTGGTCTTCATGTATTGGGCGAGTTCAATGGTCTCGGCCGGCCCGGTTCCCGGGTGTCCACACTGGAAGTAGGGGACGATGAACTGCTTCTTCCCCGCCCGCGCGGAGGCCCGGGCGAAGCGTTCCATGAAGTCGCCAAAGTGGGTGACCTCCGGCTTGCGCATCAGGGCCAGGGCCCGTGGCGACACGTGCTCGGGGGCGGTGGTGAGCGAGCCGGAGACGTGGTGGGTTGCGATCTCTTCCACGAAGTCACCATCGAGAGCGGCGAGGTCGTAGCGGAGGCCCGAGTTGACGAACACTCGCTTGATGCCGGGAAGTTCCCTCACCTCGCGTAGCAGCGCCTTGTAGGGCGCGTGGTCGGTGCCGTAGTGTTTGCAGCGCACCGGGTGCAGACACGAGATGCGCCTACACACGGCGTTGGCCGCCTCGTCGTTGCACTTCATGTGGAACATGTTGGCGGTGGGGCCACCGAGGTCGGAGATCACACCGTTGAAGCCGCGCTGTCCCACGAGCCCCTTTGCCTCACGGACAACACTGTCACTCGATCGCGACACCACGTCCTTGCCCTGGTGCAGCGTCAAGGCGCAAAACGAACAACCGCCCGAGCAGCCGCGGTTGACGGTCAGGCTACCCCGGATCGACTCGAAGGCCGGGACAGGCGCCCGGTAGGCGGGGTGCGCCGCGTTGGCGTAGGGCAGTTCGTACAGACGGTCCATCTCGGCCGTGGTCAACAACCGCGCCGGGGGATTGCACCACACGGCGCGGTCCCCGTGGGGCTGCACGATCGCCTCGGCGCAGGCGGGGTTGCTCTCGCGGTACATCAGCACCGTGAGGCGGTTGAAGGCGATGGGATCCGCCACGCAGGCCTCGAAGCTCGGCGCCTCGACGACCTTCATCTCGGGTCGAGGCGTCTTCATGCCCAGGGCCCACGCCGTTCCGGGGATGTCGCGACAGGTGTCGATGTTCCCGCCCGCCGCCAGCCGCCGCGCGATCTCGACGATCGCCAATTCCCCCATGCCATACACCAGCAGGTCGGCCTTGGCGTCGAGCAAGATCGACCGCCGGATGCGATCCTGCCAGTAGTCGAAGT
>CAYHRZ010000332.1:0-6257 GCA_964359125.1 uncultured Klebsiella sp.
GAGCTGGGCGAGGCCTGGGACAAGAAGTCCGACGTGGTCGCCGTGACCTTGGAGGGCGAGTGCTTCGCCGGCCAGGTGTCGTACGTGGCCCGGTGGGAGTTCGGCGTCCGCACGCGGGCGGGCATCGAAATCGTCATCTTCCGCCACGCGCTCGACGACTTCCGGGAGTAGAGATGGGCATCCTCAAAGGCGCACTTTCCGTGCGCCGCTACCGCATCGTGGGCGAGTTGCCGGAAGGGTTCCGCGAGCCGTTCATCCAGGCGCTGAACCAGGGGCAATTCCGCGAGCCCCAGTCGCCCACCCACAAGGGCGAGGCGATGGGCTGGGTCTCGGCGCACAACCTGCTCGACACCGACTTCTCCGATATCAACAACTGGCTCTACGACCGCTACGCTTACTTCGCGCTGCGGGTCGACAAGAAGGCCGTACCCGCGAAGTTCTTGCGTGCTCACCTGCAGAAGCGACTCGAGGCGTGGTGCAAGGCGAACAACCGCCCCAAGGCGCCGGCTGCGGTCCGGGAAGAGCTCAAGGAGGCCCTCGAGATGGAGTTGCTGCAACGGTGTTTGCCCCGCGTGCAGACGTGGGAAGTGCTCTGGAACCTCAACGACGGGTGGGCCGTGTTCACCAACGACAGCGAGCTCCCCAACGAGCGATTCCAGAAGCTATTTCTTCGAACCTTTGCCATGCGGGCGGTGCCTTGGAGCCCGCTGGACGAGCTCACCGGTACCCCTGGCATGGCGGAGTCACTGGTCAGCGCCGGCACCACCGACCTCCGGCCTCGGGTGCTCTCGTGAGCGGCGACGACCGGGAAGCTCTCGTCGGCGCGACCGAGTTGCTCCCGCCGCACGTCTCTGCCGACTTCTACCTGTGGTTGTGGTGGAAGTCGGAGGAAGAGCGGGGCAAGTTCTCGATCGAAGATGAGTCGTCGGTGGTGGAGGTGTACGTCGACGACCGCATCGCGCTGCGTGCCACCGGCGAAGAGCGCCCCAGCGCGGTGCTCACGGGCGAGAGCCCTGGTTCCACGCCGGAAGCGAGGGCGGCCGTGGCCGGGGGGAAGGTGCCCAAGGACATTCGCCTGTACGTGCGCCGCGAGGATCGTGACTACCACGTCACCCTGCGGGGCACCAGGGTGTCGGTGGCTCAGGCAAAGTTGCCCACGCAGGTGAAGTCGGGCGACGTGGCCGAGGTGCTCTACGACCGGATGTTCGTCTACGAGGAACTACATTGGATCGTCGCCTGCTTGTTGCGGTCCTTCGCCAAGGTGCGGTGTTCCGAGGCCTGGGCCTCCACGGTGGTGCCGCGGATGATTCGGTGGACAAACGCGCTTGACGAGGCGGGGGCCGGTGGGTAGCTGCCGTGTTCGCGCGCGCGGTTAGCTCAGCTGGATAGAGCGTCGGCCTCCGGAGCCGAAGGTCACAGGTTCGAATCCTGTACCGCGCACCATATCGCTTGCCCCTTCGCCGCCGCTGGCTACGTTCGCGACGTGGCGAATCGACTCCCAGGATCCACCGTGCGCGTGACGTCGTGAGGATGAGGTTCTGGGGCGTGCGCGGCTCCATCGCGGTCCCCGGGGCGGCCACCCAGCAATACGGCGGCAACACCTCCTGCGTCGAAATTCAGGTTCCCGGTCACGGCCCGGTGGTGATCGACGCGGGCACGGGCATCCGCGTGCTCGGACACGAGCTCTTTTCCCGCCCAGAGCGGGAAGTCTCGCTGCTGTTCACGCACTTCCACCTCGACCACGTGTTCGGGTTCCCGTTTTTCGCGCCGCTCTTCGCGCCCTCGTTCCGAGTCCAGGTGTGCGCGCCGACCTTCTCGCCCGAGGCCACGCGCGACCGGCTGGGTCGGTACCTCAACGGCGTCCTCCACCCCCTTCGCGTGCACGAGCTGCCCGCGCCGATGGACTACGCCTGCTGCCGGCCCGGTCGAACATTCGAGCGCGGGCCGTACACCATCACGCCGGTTCAACTCAACCACCCCGGCGGTGCCTGTGGGTACGTGATCGAGGCCGGGGGCCGGAAGGTGGCGCACCTCACCGACACGTCGCCCCTTTCGCGACCCGGCGAAGGGCTGTCTGGGGGCGGCCGTCCCACCGGGCGCGAGAGCAACGTCATCAACGCCATCCGGGGTGCCGACTTCGTGTCGATCGACACGATGTTCTCCGAGGACGAGTACCTGGAGAAAATGACCTGGGGTCACGGTTACCCCGAGTACGCGGCGGCCCTGTGCCGGGAGGCCGAGGTGAAGTGCCTGGGGCTGTTCCACCACGCCCCGGACGCCGCCGACGACGACCTGGATCGTCTCGCCGCGCACTGGTCCGGAGGTTTCCACGGGATGCGGGTCGTCGTTGCCCGGGAAGGGGGCGACGTGGATCTCTCGGGGTAGCTGCGCTCTACCTGGACGAGTCCAACGTCCAGAGCGTGCTCGCGGGCGTCGTGCTCGCGCTCGCTGCCGCGTGGTTGGCCTGGCTGGCCGCGTGGATCATCCGGGTAGAGCTACACATTCGTGCGGGGGAGGTGCGAGCGGCACTCCAACTGCGCCCGGTGCCCGAGGGTTGGATGCCTCGCGTGGAGGCCCAGGGCGAGGTGGAGGGCGTGCCGCTCCGCGTCCGGTGGTCCGCGGGGGCGCGCGTCCGGGCGCGGCGCCCGGGGGGGCCGTGGATCCTGCTTGCCCCGGGTGAAGACGTGTCCGTGGCGCTCAGGCAGGTCGCGCGCGGGCGCTGAACGGCTGGCGCTCCCGGAGGAAGCGCTCCACCCGGTGGTTGATGGTCTCGGGCTGTTCGATGATCGCGGCGTGGCTGGCGTCGGCGAGCACAATCAGCTCCGCGCCAGGGATGTGTCTGGCCATGCGCTCCGAGAGCGAGATCGGCGTGAAGGCGTCGCGCTCGGCTCCGATCACCAGCACCGGCACGACAATCGCGGGGAGCACGTCCCAGGCGTCGTGATCCTGCATCGCGAGCACCGTCCGGATGAACATGCGCATGTCGATCGTCGCGAGGTGGTCGAGGTAGGGCTGCATGTCGTCGCGGGAGGCGTACAGCGGGTCCACCAGCTTGGCCCGCCGGGTGAAGGCCCAGGCGACGGGCGACTGCAAGACCGGCCGCACCAGCGCGTGCGTTCGCTCGCCGAGGCGACCGATCGCTTTCGCGGCGAGCCGGAAGTAGGCAGGTGACCGCGGGTTGCCCATGAAGGTCTCGAGGGCGCGGCCCGCCGTGCCGAGCACCAGGACCATGCCCAGGACTCGCTCGGGCACCAGGCGATACGCCTCGAGGATCACCTGGCAACCCATGGAGTGACCCAGGAAGAGCGCCTCCTCGATCCCCGCGGCGTCGAGCACCGAGACCAGGTCCTGGGCGTGTCGCGGCACGCTGACGTCGCCCCGGTCCGGCTCGGGCACCGGGTCGCTGCGCCCGTGCCCCCGGTAGTCCCAGGTGACGACGGTGTGGGTGCCGGCGAACTGGTCCACGGTGTAGCGCCAGAAGAAGGTCGACACGCCCACGCCGTTGCAGCACACCATCGCGGGGCCCCGACCCACCGCGCGCCAGTAGATGTGGACACCGTCGCTGGCAACCACCAGCCCGGCTCGCTCGGCGCGGGTTGAGACTGAGTTCACCCGCGGGGGCTAACGTCTCCGCGGGCGGTAGCCGATCCGTGGGCCTAAGGAGCAACTCCATGAGCACCCCGCTGCCCGTACCGTCAACCGAGGTGGAAGAACGCCGGCGCACCCCGCGGCGCGCGGTGGAGGCCTACATCAGCGCCAGCTCCCAGACCAACTTCTACACAGGTTGGACGGACAACATCTCGGAGGGTGGCGTTTTCATCGCGATGTCACCCTGCCCGGCGGTGGGCGAGTTGGTGCACATCAACGTGAGGGTGGGACAGGAGCCGCCCGTCGCCGCCATCGGGGAGGTTCGGTGGGTCCGCCAAGACGAGCGGGGCGAGGCCACCGGCTGCGGCGTGCAGTTCGTGATGCTCCAGCCGCGCGCGGCCGAGCTGCTCCAGGGCTTGCTCGCGGTGGCGGGGCAGGCGCCGCTCCTGGTCGACACCTAACTGCTACGGCGAGCGCCCCGCGCCCCACCCCCGGGACACGGGGGTGCGGGTCTGCGTGGAGCCAGGGTGGTGGAGAAGAAGGGGATCGAACCCTCGACCTCCGCATTGCGAACGCGGCGCTCTCCCAGCTGAGCTACTTCCCCAGGCGGACCCCTACTATGCGCGCGGCGCCCGGGCGTCAACGGCATGGGTCGGCGCGCTCGGCGTCGGCTGCCCAGCGCCTAGTCGAGTCCGCGCTCGACGAGGTCGTCCTCGTCCAGGCCCAGGTAATGGCCGATCTCGTGGAGCAGCGTCACGCGCAACTCCGCGACGAGCTCTTCCCTGTCGTGCGCGAAACGCTGCAGGTTCTGGCGGTAAAGCGTGATGGTGGGGGGCAGGGCGCTCCACGGGTCCCCCGAGTCGGTCTCGGTGAGGGACCGCCCCGAAAAGCAGCCCAGCAACTCGAAGGGGTGGGCGGTGGGCATCTCGGCCAGCAGGTCGTCGGAGGGTTGCTCCTCGACGAGGATCGGGACGTTGGCGAGGTAAGCGCGCAGGCTGGGGTGGAGCGCTCGGAGCACGTCCTCGGTGACGGTCTCGATGGTCTCGTCGTCGAGTCGCTGGGGCGCGGGGTGGCGGTCGGGGTCGATCAGGGCCGCCGCGGTGAAGTCGCGCGCCGCGCCGTCGAGGTCGCCACGACGCTCGCGCAGGCAGCCGCGGAGGTAAAGCGCGTCGGGGTGTCCGGGGTCCGCGCGTAGCGCCTCCACGATGTGCTCCGCGGCGCCCTCGTAGTCGGTCATCTCGGTGTAGCCCTCGGCCAACGCGACGTGTGCGTCGGCGTGACCGGGGTCGGCCGCGACCGCCTCGGCGAGGGCGTCCCGGCCGGCCTCCCACTCGCCGTTGGCGTCGAGCGAGATCCCGAGCAAGTACCAGCCCTCGGCGTCCGGGCGCAGTTCGAGGCTCTCACGGGCCAGGGCCTCGGCCCGCTTCGCGTCGCCTGCGTTGAGCGCGGTCTCGATTTCGTCCCGGATTTTCTCGACCGATCGGCGTCTCACGGGCCCACGCTGAGGTCGAACGGCACCTCCAACTCGGCCCAGACCCCCGCGAACGGTGCCAACCGGGTGGCACGGACGATTCGGCTGGTGCAGTCGCTCGCCGAGGCGAACTCCACGCCGCTGCCGCTCGCGGTGTACCCGCGCACCTGCCCGTCGGCCGTGGCGCGTAGGGTGAAGGTGACGGTCGCCTTGCTCCCCTGGCCGCCGCCAAAACACGCCTGGATCGCGCCTTCCTGGGCCAGGAAGGGCTGGGCCGCAGCCGCCGGGAGCGACGTGGCCTCCACTCCCGGTGGTGGGGTCCAGCTCACCGGTTCCGACAGTTCGAGGCGGATCTCCCGCTCCAGGCTGGTGCCGCGCAGGTTCACCAACTCCTCGTGCGGGGTGAAGCCATCCGTCTCGATGCGCACGCGGAAAGGGCGTCCGGCCTGCGGGGCGGCGAGCGTCGTGACCGCCCCTCGGCCCACCTCCACGTCGTCGAGCAAGATGCGATCCGCCTGTGGATCCACCGTCAGCCGGAGTACGGGTGCCTCCGCCGCCGCGCGGCCGGGCCCGCTCCAGGTTGCCACCTGGTAGGCGGCGACGGCGCCGACGGCCAGCAGCAGGGTGGCCACGAGGGGGACGACGAGGGAGCTGCGCTGGATCTCGAAGGTGACCACGCGGCGCTCGCCGTGATCCGCGACCAGGCTCAGCGCGGCCGTGGCGGAGTTGGCGGGCATCTCCCCAGGGTGAATCTCGACGCGAATCGTTTGCTCCCGGGCGTCGGGGTCGAGCCAGGCTCGCTCGGGGATCAGCCACGCCGCGTCGGAAACCACCTTGCCGGGCATCCGCCCTTGCCCCCCGTTCTGGACCACGACCGTGTAGGCGGCAAGGCGACGGCGCGGGACCCTCAGCCGCACGATGGTCTTGCCACCGACGAGCAGCCGGGGCTGTCGCTCACGCACGACCTGCGGTCCCGGCGCCAGCCCCAGGGTGCGCCCCTTGATGTTGGGGAGGGGCATGCTCACCTCGTGGGCCGAGCCGCCGCCGAGTAGGGACAGCGCCGGCAGCTCCGTCGCCGGCGCGCTTGGGGGCGTCGGTGGGTCGGGAGTGGCCGTGGTCGACGCGCCGGGGGTTTGGGCCGGGCCGCGGGTTTCGCCGTCGGTGCCGTCCGCGGCCCGGGGAGCTGGCGGAAGGGTCG
>CAYHRZ010000333.1:0-6233 GCA_964359125.1 uncultured Klebsiella sp.
AGTCCAGGTCCAGGTCCACCGCGAACTCGATGGTCTCTTTCGTCATTTCTGGCGTTTCACCCGGCATGCCGATCATGAACAGGCCCACCGTCTGGATGCCGGCTTTCTTGGCGTTGTTCACGCCCCAGCGCACCTTCTCCGTGGTGAGGTTCTTGTTGACGTTGCAGAGCAACATGTCGACCCCGCTCTCGATGCCCATCAGCACGCGCCGGCACCCGCCGGCGTACATCGTGCGGCAGGTCTCCTCGTCGAGGCGATCGGCCCGCGTCTCACTCAGCCACACGCAGCGCTGGTCCAACTTCCGGCGTTGTAGCTCCGCACAGAACGGGGCGAGGTCCTTCATCACCAGCGGGAAGATGGGATCCACCAGCCCGATCTGCTTGACGCCGAAGCGATCGACCATGTGCTCGTACTCGTCCACGAGCAGAATCGGGTCGCGACGCCGGTACACCTTGCCGCTGTGGAGCAGGGAGCAGTAGTCGCAGCGGTAGGGGCAGCCTCGCGAGCCGGTCATGGTGAGGACCGGCTTGTCGACGTCGGCGAAGGGGAGCAGGCCGTAGCGGTGGTACGGGAACAGGTCCCACGCCGGGTACGCGAGCTTGTCCAGGTCGCGCAGGAGGGTGCGCGTCTTGTTGGTCCGCGGCTCGCCCTGGTCGATCCACGAGAGGCCGTCGATCTTCGAGAAGTCGCCCTGGCCGTCGATGGCCTCGACCAGCTCGCAGACCGTCTCCTCGCCATCGTGGTGCACCACGTAGTCGACGACACCACTACGTAGGATGTCCTTGGCGAAAACGTCGGCGTGCACCCCTCCCCACACGATTTCCGTGTGCGGCGATACCGCCTTGATCATCCGGCTGAGCAACTCGCAGGTCGGCGCGGACGGCGTGAGCACGGTCATGCCCACGAGATCCGGGTTGAACCGCCGAACCTTGTCCAAAACCCCCTCGGCGGTGAGCTTCTCGGCGAACATGTCGACGAAGCGCGTGTGCCAGCCCTTGGCCACCAGCGCCCCGGCGATGTAGGCGATGCCCGTGGGCGGCATCGGCTCGAGCAACTCGGCGAAGCGCCCGAGTTTCTGCATGTTCATCGACGGGTTGACGAGCAGGATGCGCACGGCGTTTCCGGTGGAGCGTGCACAGTAGCCCACGCTGGCGCGCACCCTCAACCACCGCGGCCGAGAGGATGGAGTGAACCCCTCCTCGAGGGCCGAGCGCACCTCAGCCCGGCCCGCGCGCCCCTACTCGCCGCTAATCGCGTACTCGTACGTCGCGGACAGGTTGTTCGACGCGTCCTTGAGCTCGACGGTGATGTAGGTGTCTTTCGACTCGTCGAGGTTGTCGACTGCCACCAGCAGCGTCTCGGCGTCGTAGAGGTAGGCCGCGCCTGCTTCCTGAGTCTCCACGTCGGCGATGTCGATGATCTCGAGGATGCCCGCGTACGCGAGTTCGTCGCCGGGCTGGAACACGTCCAGGTACATCGTCCCGCCCTCGATGTCGTCGCCCTCGTCGGTGAAGGTCAGGCGGATCAGCAAGACGATGCCATAGTTGGGGTACTCCGTCCACTCCAGCTCGTCGGCGGTGATCACCGGCGCACCCTCGTCGGGCTCCGTGTCGCCGCCGGTGTCGCCCGCGGTGTCGGCGGTGTCGGAGTTTCCATAGGGCGTGTTCTCGTAGCGCCCCCCACTGCTGAGAAAGCCGTCGTCGCCACCGGGGGTACACGCGAGCAGGATCAGGCTGAACATCAAGCCTCCGGCCGCGGATGGTAGCACGGGGGCCCCGCTGCTGCGCGCCGGGCGCCGACGCTACCGGCGGATCGCCAGCTTGCCCGCGTATCGACCGGCGCGATCGAGTTCGCCCGCGATGCGGAGGAGTTGGTTGTACTTCGCGGTGCGGTCGGTCCGGGACAAGGAGCCGGTCTTGATCTGGCCGCAGTTGGTGGCCACGGCCAGGTCGGCGATGGTGACGTCTTCGGTCTCGCCGGAACGGTGCGACATTACGGCGCGGTAGCCCGCCGTGTGGGCCATCTGCACCGCGTCGAGGGTCTCGGTGAGCGTGCCGATCTGGTTGACCTTGACGAGGATCGCGTTGGCCACGCCCTCGGTGATCCCCCGTCCGAGGCGGCGGGTGTTGGTGACGAAGAGGTCGTCGCCGACGAGTTGAACGGTCGAGCCCAGCCGCTCGGTGAGGAGCTTCCACCCCTTCCAGTCGTCCTCCGAGAGCCCGTCCTCGATCGAGGCGATGGGGTACTTCGCGGCGAGCCGCGCGTACTCGTCGACGAGCTCCCCTGCCGAGAGCTTCTTCCCATCGAAGCTGTAGACCCCGTCTCCCCCAGCCCCGGCAGCACAGAACTCGGTCGCGGCGACGTCGAGCGCGAAGAAGATCTCGTCGCCCAGCCGGTAGCCCGCAGATTCGACCGCCATGGACAACAACCCCAGCGCCTCCTCGTTGTTGCCCAGGCTGGGCGCGAAGCCGCCCTCGTCGCCCACCGCGGTGTTGAGGCCCTTCTCCGACAGCACCTTCTTGAGCGTGTGGAAGATCTCCGTCCCCGCGCGAAGCGCCTCGGCAAAGCTCGAGAAACCCGCCGGAACCAGCATGAACTCCTGGCAGTCCAGGTTGTTGTCGGCGTGGGCGCCGCCGTTGATGACGTTCATCAGCGGGACCGGCAGCAGGTGGGCATTGTTCCCGCCGACGTAGCGGTAGAGGGGCAGTCCGGCCGAGAGCGAAGCTGCCCGGGCCAGCGCCATCGACGTGCCGAGAATGGCGTTGGCGCCCAGTCGAGACTTGTTGGGGCTGCCATCGAGTTCGCAGAGCAGCAGGTCGATCGCCCGCTGGTCGCGCGCGTCGCGGCCCACCAGTTGCGGCGCGATCACCTCGTCGACGTTGTGCACCGCGCGATCGACGCCCTTGCCCAGCCAGCGCCGCTTGTCGCCGTCGCGCAGCTCGCAGGCCTCGTGGGCGCCGGTGGAGGCGCCGCTGGGAACCGCCGCCCGGCCCACGTGACCATCGTCGAGCACCACCTCGACCTCCACCGTGGGGTTGCCACGGGAGTCGAGAATCATCCTGCCATAAACTTCCTGGACGAGGGCCATCGCTTACTCCGGGCGGGCGCATCTATTGCGCTAGCGGCGGGGCCGGTGGATGCTCCGCGCGCCCTGCGATAGCGTGGGGCCCCCTCGGAGCGTGGTCGCCATGATTCTTTCCGCCTTGTTCCTGGCCGTGACGGCGAATGCCGGGGAACTCGCCGCCGCGGGGAAAGCTTCCGTATCGGGCGTGGTCGAGATCCCGCTGTACAGCGCCCCCGCCGCCTCCGACGCCGGCTGGTACGTCGAGGCCACCATCAACGAGAAGCCCGTGCTCCTCCGTCTCGCGACCGAGCAGGTCGGGCTGCAGCTCAGCGCGGCGGCCGCCGGGCGCGTGGGCGTCAAGCCCACGGGAAAGGAGGGGGCGCAGAAGGCGCGCGTGGACTCGCTCTCCCTCGGCACGGTGTCACTCACCGGGATCAACGCTGAGATCGGCGGCGGCGGGAACGGAACGGATGGCAGCATCGGCCTGGCCAGCTGGGAGGGCTTGGCCTGGGCGGTCCTGCCCTCCGCCGGCGTGGTGAAGCTCGGGCCGTCGGGCCCGGCCAGCGTGGCGTCGGAGCTCGGGGCCGACCTGCCGTACCTCCAGACCGACAAGAGCAAGCGGAAGATCGGGAAGGCAAAGGTGGAGTTCGAAGCCCTCGCCGTGGGCGCCAGCGTGAAGGTCTCGGGCGTGGAGTTGCCCGCTGTCATCGCCACGGGCACGGACCGGGCCGACGTGGCCACCGAGGTCGACGGCGGCGCCGAGTGGTTCACTGTGTCCGGCGCCGCGCCCCCTCCCGCGACGCCACTGCCCGCTTTCGACGGCGCACTTCGCGGCGACGTCGAGGTGGAGTGGCGGGCCTTCGAGCTAGGCGGCACCTCGGTGTGGGCGCGGGTCAACCGCACCGGCCAAGGCACCCGGTTTCCGTTCGCGGCGCCCGCCACCGTGGGCTTCGACGTGCTCCAGCGCTTCGACCTCGGCCTGGACCCGGATCGCAAGGTCCTCACCCTGCGCCCCAACCAGGGGAACAACGCGCAGTCCTACGCGGCCACCTACCTGGCGCGCCTGGAAGCGACCCTCGCCGAGACCGGCGACGCCGCCGCCGATGTCAACGAGGCGCGCAAGGCACTGGCCGGCAAGCTCGCTCCGCTCGCGGGGGCGTACATCACCGTCGCCGCGTACGGCAAGGCCGTCGACGCCGCTCGGCAGTGGACGGAGGCGGCCCCCGAGCGCTGCACCAGTTGGCATGCACTCGGCCAGGCCAAGCTCGCCGCCGGGGACCCCGCGGGCGCCGTGGAGGCGCTGCGGAAGGCCGCGGGCCTGTACCAGCCCTGGGCGGCGCGGCCCCTCGCGGAGCGGCGGGACCTGGAGGCCACGGAAGACAAGCGCTCGGCCAAGGCTGATTTCGACGGCGTCTACGCGCAGCCGCACAGTTGCCACACCGCCTGGGGCGACGCGGCAACGGCGCTGCTCGCCTCGGGACAAGGCAACGCCGTGGCCGAACTCTACCCGGCGCACCTGGATCTCGACGGGAGCCTGCCGCGCGCCGCCGGCAACGCCTGGCTGATGAGCGGCAACGCCGCCGCGGCCGAGGCGGCCTACCGGCAAGCGGTGAAGGTGTCCTACACCACGGACGAACGAGCCCGCGCCGGCATGATGCTCGCCACGCGCGGTCGCAGCGCGGACTTGGCGCTGGCGCAGTTTGCCGCCAACCCCGACAGCACCATCCACACGCTGCGCTACTTCTTGCTCTACAGCGACGTGCTCCACGACGCCCTCGGGCACGACAAGGCCGAGGCCTCCCTCGCCGCCTACCTCGCGAAGGCGCCCTGGACGGCCGCCGGGTGGCTGGCGCTGGCCAACCTGCAGACCGGGGCCGACACCGCAGGCGCCGCCGCGAGCCTCGCCAAGGCCGAGGCCCTGATTGCCGCCGCCCTGCCCTGGAACGGGCGCAGCGCGCTCCTCCACGCCCTGCGCGCCGAGGCATTCCGGCTCGCCGGGCGCGGCACCGACGCGGCCGCCAGCGCCAAGCTGGCGGTGGAGTTGGACCCGGCCCTCCCCGAGGCCTACTTCGCGCAGTCGCGGGTCGCCGAGGCCGAAGGCGACGCCGCGAAGGCACTCGAGTTGCGCACCCGCGCGTTCACGCTCGCGGCCGCCGACCCGCTTTACGCCTCGCTGGTCGTCGGCGACCCCGGCTAGCCTGTCCCAGATGCTCGCCGCCCTCGCCGCCCTCGCCCTCGCCGCGCCGAGCACCGGCGTGATCGCCGGCGCGGGCATCGCGAGCGGGCCGCTGGCGGGTGGCGGGGAGTTTGCGAGCGTGGGCCCCATCCTGGGGGGCACGCTCGACTGGCGGTTCGGGCCGGTCCAGGCGTTCCTGGGCGCGACGGCCTCGGGGCTCGTGGCACCAGACGGGGAGGCCGTCGTGCCGATTGCGCTCTTGCAAGGCGAGGCCGGCTTTGGTTTCGGCTCGCCGCTGCTCAACGCGGGTTTCTACTTCGGCGCGGGCTTGTCGGGGGGCGAGGGCGGCTTCTACGGCCGGCTCAGCGTGCCCACCGAGGGCGACGGCCTGGTGCCCTGGGCACAGCGGCTCGGCGGCGAACTGCGCGTCTTTCGCCTCGGGGCGTCGAACGCCTCGGTGGTCGCCCTGTTCCTCCGGGCCGAGGTGGCACCGCGGCGTCGACCGCGTGGGCCTCCCCCGCCGCCCCCGCCACCGCCGGAGCCCAGCCCCGTGCACCACGACGACCCCTACGGGGCCTAGTTCCTACTCGTCGGGTAGGTCGTCGTCGCGAGGCGACGGCGTCGGCGTGGGGGCGGGCGTGGAGGCGGGCGTGACCGACGGGGGTCGCGGCGGCGGTGGCCGCCGGTCCAGGCCGAGCCGCGCCAACTCCTCCGGGCTCGACACCACCGGGCGCCGCGGCCTGGGCGGGTCGGCATCGTCGGCGCGTGGCAACTTGATGCGGGTGTTGTCCCCTCCGCCCATGCCGAAGAGGTCGTCGAGTCCGCCGCCGCCGGCACTCGGTGGCCGGCGGTTCACCGGCGGGGGAGGCTTCTTCGCCTCCGCAGCGGGGGTGGGCGCAGGCGGCGAGGCGGCAGGAACCGGCGGGCCTGGGCGCGGCGCCGACGGCGGCGCGCTCGCCGGGGCGGTAGGCGGCGGCCGCAGCGGCGCTGCCG
>CAYHRZ010000334.1:0-6216 GCA_964359125.1 uncultured Klebsiella sp.
GCGGCCCTCGGCGGGGAGGTGGAGTCCGGCTTCGAGCGCACCCTCGACGCGATGCAGGGAGGGGCGGTGCTGGTCGCGGGTGACACCGGCCCTTTGCACCTGGGCGTGGCAGCGGGGCTGCCGGTCGTGGGACTTTTCGGCCCGACGACGTCGGAGGATGGCTTCTTCACGTACGGTGCGGGGGTGCCGGCCCAGGCCCTGGAGCTGCCACTGTCGTGTCGGCCGTGCTCGCGCTTCGGCGGCGCTGAGTGCCCGGTTGGCGACCACGCCTGCCTTCGCGATCTCCCCGTCGAACGCGTCCTCGCCGCCGCGTTGGCGATGGCGCGCTGATGCGCATCCACTTGCTTGCGCCCGAGTTTCCGCCGGTCATAGGGGGTATCTCCACGTGGGCCGCCAGCGTGGCGTCCGCGCTGCGGGAAGCGGGGCTCGAGACCCTCGTGCACGCCCGCGCGCCGGCGTCGGCCGACCTGGTGATCCGGGGGCGCTCCTGGGCCCGATACGGCCCCTGGTGGACGGCGCTCCACCTGCGGCCTCGCCTGCGCTCCGGCGACGCGATCCTCGCCGCCACCTGGCCAATGGTGGCGAAACTCGTCGGCCTGGCGCCCCTCGCCACCGCGTACCACGGCTCCGACCTCACCCGGCCGCCGCTGGCACCGGGTCGCGAGAAGGTGATCCGGGGTGGGGTCAATCTCCCCGTCAGCCACTACCTGGGCGGGCTGCTGGGGGCGCCGTACCGGGTGCTGCCCTACCCCGTCCGACCGCTGCCCCCGGTGCCACGCGGGCGTTGCCTGCTGGTGGTCGCCCGGCTCACGCCGCTGAAGGGCGTCGACGCGGCCATCCGGCTGGGACACCGGCTGGGGCGGGAGGTGGTCGTGGTCGGCGACGGGCCGGAGCGCCGGCGGCTGGAGCGGCTGGCGAGCGAGGTGGGTGGAAGGGTGCACTTCCTTGGAGCGACGAGGGAGATTCCTTGGCACGAAGCGTGGGCGCTTGCGCTCTTGTCGCGACCTGACGTGGACGGGAGCGGCCAGGAAGGGCTGGGACTGGTGCTCCTGGAGGCCGCCGCGCGCGGGATTCCCAGCATCGGGAGCCGTTGCGGCGGCATCCCGGAGGCCGCGTCGGTGGTGCTGGACGACCCCGAGCGCGACGAAGTGCCGCCGCTCCCCGGCGCCGAGGAGGTCCACGCCCGGCTGGCGGCGTCGCACGGCCCGGAGCGCGCGGTCGAAGTGCTCCGCGCTGGGTTAGAATCGGGCTGATCCATGCCCAGCCCACTCCCCGCCGAGCCCATCGTCGCCGGTGATCGGCTGGGGCCGTACCGTCTGCTCCGTCCCATCAGCGCGGGGGGGATGGCCAGGGTCTATGAGGGGCGCTTGGAATCGCTGGCGGGGGTGAGCACCCGCGTGGCGATCAAGGTCATTCACCCGGACCTCGTCAACGAGGCGGGGTTCACGGATTTGTTCATCCAGGAGGCGCGGGTTTCCGCCCGGCTGGAGCACCTCAACCTCGTGCGCATCCAGCAGTTCAACCGCGAGGGCAAACTTTACTACCTGGTGATGGAGTACATCGAGGGGATCACCTTCCGGAAGGTGATCTCGGCGGTGCACGGCGGCGTCGTGAAAATCAGCGGCCCGATGCTGGCGGAGATGGGGCGGCAAGTGTGCGATGGGCTCGCGTACGCCCACGCGCTGGTGGGGGACCGCGGCGAGCCGCTGCACCTGGTGCACCGCGACATGAAACCCAGCAACATGATGCTGAACTCCCAGGGCGTCGCCAAGTTGCTCGACTTCGGCATTTCCTACGCTCGCGACAGCGCGGAGGCCGCCGGGGCCGTGAAGGGAACGTGGGGCTACATGGCGCCGGAGCAGGCGGCGGGCGCGCCCGTCGGGCCGGGTGCGGACGTCTTCGGCCTCGCGGTCGTCCTCTACGAGCTTGCGGCTCGTGCTCCGCTATTTCCTGAGCACGACAACGCCACCATCCGCGACCTGCTCGCCCGTGACGAGGCGGCGCGACGTGCCGCCGCCTTGGGTGGCGAGTGGGCGGGGCTCCGGCAAGTGCTGGTGCGGGCCCTACAGCGGGACCCCGTGGCCCGGTACCGCAGCGCGGCGGCGATGGGGCGCGCCCTGGCCGACCTCGGGCACAACCCCACGGAGGCGCGAGACGAACTCGTCACCCTGGTGGCGAAGATCCGCAACGGCGACGCGGCCCGGCCGTCACCGGTCGCCGACGCCTCCGGCTCGGTCTCGACCATGTCGGCCCCGCTCGCTGGGCCGGTGCCCCTGCCGGTGGCCGTGGGCTCCCTCCACGCGCCGCGCCCGGCGCCGGCACCGGCGCGGCGCCGCGCCCGGCCGGTGGGCACGGCGGGGCTGGTGTTCTCGTTTGGGTTCGCCGCGGTGAGCGTGGCGGTGCTCGTCGGCACGGTGTGGAAGCTGTTCCTGAGCCCGCGTTCCACGCCCGCCCCGCGCCCGCTTCCCTCCCCGGTCGCCGCCGAGGTCGCCCCGGGGTCGGAGGCCGTGGCCGCGGAGGACCCGGGAGGGGGCGCCGCTGCGGTCGCGCCGGACCCGGTGCCTGCCAACGCCGGTGGCTCGGGCGCGTCCACCGACGCCCCGGTGGCGTCACCTTCCACCTTACCGGCCCAGCTGGCGACGCCTGCGCCCACCCGCCCACCCGCAGCAGCCAAGGAACAAGCTCGTCGAGCGATGGTCGAGTCCCTCGTCGCCGCCCCGGTGGCGACGGCCCCGCCCGAGGTCGCCACCCCAGCCGTCCCGGCGCGACCCGTTGCGACGGCGCCGACGAGCCCGCCCGAACTCTCGCCGGGGCCGGCCACGGCTGCGGTCGTCACCGAGGGCGAGTTGAGCCTGGGATCCACGCCGCGCGCCCAGGTGACGATCGACGGCGCGTACGTGCGCTTCACGCCACTCTTGGAGTACCCGGTGCCCGCGGGCGAGCACGTCGTCTTGCTCGTCACCGACGACGGGCGTCGCAAGATGTTCCGGGTCACGGTGGCGCCCGGCAAGCTCACGCAGCGGGTGTGGAACTTCGACAGCGAGAGTTGGGAGGACGGCGGGCCTTGATGGCTCCGTTCCTCGTGGCGGCCGCCCTCGCGGCTTCCCCGGCGCTGGTGGTGCTCCCACCCGCGGGTGCGCCCGACGACGCGAGCATCGACGCCATCCTCGCCGCGCACGACGTGCGCCGGGTGGCCACCGTGTCCCCGGCCAGGGTGCTGCGCGACATCCAGGTCCTGCCGGTCCACGAGGGGCTGGGCGGCGACTGCCGCGGCCCGGTGCCGGTCGACGAGTGGCGCCGGCGGCTGGCGGCGGCGCGCCGGCGCGTGCTGGTGCTCCAGGTCGAGGCAGCCCTCGGCGACCTGCTCGGGCTGGAGCTGGAACTGGAGTGCCTGGCCTCGCCCGTGACGCCCGCCGAGATGGCGGCGCTGGATCTCGCGCGGGCCGAGGCCGACCTCCTCCTCGCCAGCGCGGCGGCGGCCGACGATCCCGCCCGGGCCGCGTTCTACGCTTCCGAGGCGACCATCGCCCTGGACCGGGCCGCGCTGGTCCCCGAGGCCTCCGTGCCTAGCGACATCGGTGCCGACGTCGCGGACGCGCTGGCGGCAGCGCGGTCACGACGCTCCCGTGGACTGCCGTTGCGGTTGGCGGTGGTGGGGCGCGGCACGTCGGAACTGCGGGTGAACGGGCGCGTGGCGCGGGGCGGCGTGGCCGATGCGGCCCCGGGTGACAACCTGGTGCAACTGGTCAGCCAGGGGCGCGTGGTCGCGGCGATGCGCCTGCACCGGTCCGAGGGCCAGGGCGCGGTCTTGGCGGTGGGGGGACGCCTCGGTAGCGACGAGATTGCTCGTGCCATCGAGGGCCTCGTGCGGGGCGCGCCGGAACCCGAGGAGGAGGAGTTGCTGCTGGCGCTGGCGGCCGCGCTCGGAGAGCGCGTGGTCTTCGTGGGCTGGGAGCAGCGGGTCCCGACGGCGTGGCTGGCGGACGGCGACATGTTGCTGGCGATGCAGGCGCCGGAGCCCGCGGATGAGGACCAGGCCAAGACGACCGCCGCCCGTCCCCGGGAGACGCGCCCCCGCCCGCGGAGGGAGGTGGCCGAGCAATCGCCGGGCGCGGGCGCTCGGGTCGGTCCATGGGTGGCGTCGGCGGGGGTGGGCCTGGGCGTCGGCGTCCTGGCGGGGTTCGCCGACGGGAGCACCCCGGCGAGTGGCGTCGAGGCCCAGTTCTTCACGCGGGTGCTCGTGGCGCCCACGTGGGCCCTCGCGGGCAGCGTGAGCGCGGCGGTGCCCCCCTCCTCCCTCGACACGCTGGGCGCGGGTGTCTCGACCACGGTGCCCGTGCGCCTGGGCGCGCGGTGGGTCCCCAAGCGCGGGGGCTTCGTGCCAGAGCTTGGTTTGGACCTTGGCGTTCGGCTGCCCGCCGCTGAGGGCGACGAGGCGGTTCCGCTGCTCGCCGCGTGCGGCGGCGGGGGAGGCCCTGGGCAGGCGTCCGCGCTGCGGCTGGAGGCCTGCGTCGGCGCCTCGGCAGTCGACACCTTCGCTGGCGTCTTGCTCGGTCTCGAGTCGCGGGTGGACGAGCGCTGAAGCGAGGCGTGCGCGTGATACCGAGCGGGGTGCGCGTGCTCTTCGTCGACGACGACCCCGAGAACGTGGCCGCGTGCGTGGCCGCGCTCGGCAGCGCGGGGGCGGCCCAGGTGCACGCCGTGGCCACCGTGGAAGCGGCGGTGGCGGTCCTCCACGCCGAGACGATCGACATCCTGGTGATGGACCTGTTCATCCCCCTCGGGAGCGCGCCCCGGGCGGTGCTGGGACCGCGCGCCCGGAAGTACCAGGAGAACCTGGCAGACCTTGGCGGGCTGGTGCTGCTCGACGAGCTCGAGCGCGTGCCCTCGCCGCCGCACACGCTGCTGCACACCGCCTGCCGCGACCACGTGATCCTCGAGCTGACGCGCGACCGCGTGGCCGGCCGCGTCCGCAAACCGGCCCCGGCCGAGGTCCTCCTCGAGGCGGTCCTCGCGGCGATCAGAGACTGTCGATCACGCTGAGCACCTCGGCGGCGTGCTCGGCGGGCCTCACCGGGTCGAAGATGTGCCGCACCGTGCCGGCCTCGTCGACCAGCACGCTCACGCGCGCGATGCCCTCGTACTCGCGGCCGTAGAGCTTTTTCGTGCGCCAGGCGCCGTAGGACTCGCAGATGCCGCCCGGGTCGGAAACCAAGTCGAAGGGTAGGCACTCCTTCTCGCTGAACCGCTGGTGCGACTTCACGCTGTCGCGGCTGATGCCCAGGATCACCGTGTTGCGACGAGCAAACTGCTCGTGTTGCGCGGCGAAGCCACGCGCCTCGATCGTTCAGCCAGGGGTGGCGTCCTTCGGGTAGAAGAACAGCAGGACGCGCTGCCCCCGCAGGCTGGCGAGGGACACCGTGCCTCGATTCGTGGGGGCGGTGAAGTCGGGAGCGGGGGCGCCGGGGCCGATGGTCGACATTGCCGTGACATAACCTGTGGGCCGCGGCGGTTGACCGCGCCCCCGTTGGCAACTAAACCCTGCCCATGCGACGCATGGTGGGTGGATTCGATCCCAGGGGCGGCGGCGGCCGAGGGGGTCCGGGCGGGAGGCCTGGGGGCAAGGGTGGCGCTTCCTCGCGGGGTGCGCACCCTCGGGTCGACTCGACGCGCGCGCGGGCGGAAGAACTGGTGAAAACCACCGGCGTCCCCATGGACGTGGCGATGCGGGTGGCTCAGGGGAAGCTGGATCTCAACGACGCGATCGTCGAGATGGCCCGGCGCGACGAGGTGGTGGCGTTGATGGCGCGGCACGGCCTGGAGCGGGCCCTCGCCACGCAGGTGGCCCTGGGGCAGGCCGATCTCGAGCTGGTGCTGCGGAAGCGGCGCGTCGAGACCATGCTCAACGCGCAACGCGGCACCGACGTGCTCGCGGCGGCCGCGACCTCCGGTCAGGAGTTGGTGGTCGGAGTACATGGTAGGCAGTTGCGACGCGTGGTGGTGCTCGTCACGCGGTCCTACGAGGTCGACGTGCGCGACGCCGAGTCCGGCGAGGTGTTGACCGTCCACAAGACGCTGCTGAAGTTCGCCTGCGACGCGGCGGGTTGGCAGAAGGCGCGGAAGTCGATGACCTGGGACGACGCGCGGAAGGCCGTGTCGCGAGAGCCGGTGCTGCGCCCGCAGAGTGAGGCCTGGTTCGCCCAGCGCCTTGACCTG
>CAYHRZ010000335.1:0-6209 GCA_964359125.1 uncultured Klebsiella sp.
TAGGCGTCGGCCCACTGGGCGCAGTCCTCGGCGTCAGCCACGTTGTTCTGGGCGTCGGCCGTGAGCATGGTCATCACCATCAGGCCCTCGTCCTTGTGCGCCTCGTAGAGCGCCTGGAGGCCAACTGCCCCCGCGTTGCAGGCGCTTCACGTGAAGTAGCCGAGCTCGATGTACACCACCTGGTTGCAGAAGTCGTGTAGCGCCACCGTCTCCCCGGTCTGGGCCAGGAAGCGGAACTGGGGGAGGACCTCGCCCACCTGGTGACCCTCGCCCTCCTCCGGCATCGCGGTGCTGCAGGCGTCGATGGGCCAACCCATCTCGTAGCTGCCGAGGGTCTCGGCGGCGTTCTCGGTCTCGCTGCCGCCGAACTGGATCGGCTGGCAGGCCAGCAACAGGGTGAGGAGGGTCATCGGGCGCTCCGGGAGGAGAGCATTGTGCCACGCGGGGCCCACGTTGTCGTCCTGCGGTATCCTCTGGCCGTGACCTTCCTCCTCGCCTGCACCGCCGCCGTCTCGCCGGGCGGTGTCGGGGCCGGCGGCGTGGCTGCCGACAGCGAGGTCGAGGAGGCCCAGGGCCCCGGCGAGGTCGACCCCACGGACCGGGTGTTCGACCCCTCGGTCGTCCACGAGATCGACCTGGACTTGGCCCCCGCCGAGTGGGCCGACGTCCGCGACAACCCGGCGGCCGAGAACTGGTGGGAAGCGAGCTTCACCATGGACGGGGAGGTGGTGGAGCGAGTGGGAATCCGCTCGTTTGGCGCCGGCAGCCAGGTGGCCGGGAAGCCCAACATCAAGCTTGCCTTCGACCGCAACGTCGACGGGCAGGACTTCCGCGGACTGGAACAACTCAAGCTCGACAGCAGCACCCAGGACGCGGGCTTCCTCAACGAGTTCGTGGCCACCAGCGTGCTCCGGTCGGTGGACTTGCCCGCGGCGCGCACCACCTGGGCGCGGGTGCGCGCCAACGGCGAAGAGGTGGGCTTCTTCGTCGTGCTGGAGCCGGTGGACGACGTCTTCCTGCGCCGGTGGTTCGGCAACGACGACGGGAACCTCTACGGCACCTGGGACTGGCGCTACGGCCAGGGACTCAACGTCATCACCTGGGGCGGGCCGCTCGACTGGTACGTGCCCCAGACGAAGGTGGAGACCGACGGCAGCGACATCGTCGCGGCGGTGAGCGCGGTCAACTTCGGCAGCGACGACGAGTTCGCCGCGGCGGTGGACGTCGACCAGTTCACGCGGGTTTCCGTCACCCGCGCGGCACTCGGCGCCATCGACGCCTTCGCCGCCGACGGCAACAACTTCTACCTGTACGACGACGGGGGACAGTTCAAGCTGGTGCCCTGGGACCTCGACGCCGACTGTGGCTACCCCTACTACATGTCCAACGCGCTCTACATGGACCTGCGCGAACCGTGGTTGTTGTCACACGCCCGCTACAACCCGGTGACCGGCGCTCTCTACAGCGATCCGGTACACGCCCGCGCGATGGCCATGGGTTGGGACGTGGAAGGCTGGATGGACGGGCTCTGGTCGGGTCCCCTGGACTGGGGCACGCTCGACGGGATGGTGGCGGAGGCGGCCGCCCTGATCGCCGAGGACGCCTGCGACGACACCTACCACGGCTGCTCCGCCCACCGGCAACGCGCGGCGGACCTGCGCCTGTTCTTGCACAGTCGGTTGTCCTACCTCGCGGGCGGGGAGGTGGTGGACTGCGGCCCGAGCCAGACCCCGGTCGTATCGGGGACAGTGGGCTACGGTGAGCTTGGGCTGGACGAGAGCGCCTGGGGCCCGGGGCTGGTGGTCAACGGCCAACACTACTGCCACGGCATCCTGGCCTGGGCACCGTCGTCGCTGGTCGCCCAGGTGCCCGGGGGCACGTTGGCCGCTTCCGTCGGCCTGCACGACTGGAACTACGCGTGTGGCGACGGCGCGGTGTTCTCCGTCTCCCAGGGCGGCACGGCGCTCTGGACGAGCGACACGATTGTCCAGTACCAGGACGCCCTCGCGTTCTCGGTCCCGGTGGCCGCCGGGGAGGTGCGGCTCGACGTCGCCGCGCTGGGCACCGCCGACTGCGACGCCGCCGCGTGGCTCGACCTCCGCGTGCAGTAGGGGCCGTTCTCCGCCCGGGTTAGCATCCAGGGGTGCGCTGCCTCGTCGTCCTCGTGGCCCTCCTGGTCGCCTGCAAGGGCGACGTCCCGCCGGGCACCGGCGACCCGGACCTGGCACCGGCTGCGCCCGCGCGCGACCCGGCGGCGGTGGTCCTCGCGCCGGGGGCGGGCACCGATGCGCCGCCGGATCTCGTCGTCGTCCTCGCCAACGGACTGCGCAGTGACCTCGGCGGTAGACCCGCTGCGGAGGCCGCGTTCGTCGCGGGACTCGGCCGACCTCCGGCCGTGCGTTTCTCCGCCGCCTGCCCGCAGTCGGTGCACGGCTTCGTGAGCGCGGGGTCGTTGCTCACCGGGCGCTACCCCACCGCCATCCCCCTCTGCAGCTGGGGGCTGGGCGCCAGCGAGGCGCCCTGGTGTAGCAGCATCCCCGCGAGCGTCCCCACCCTCCCCGAGGTGTTGGCGATCTACGGCTACCACACCGCCCTGGTGCTCACGCCGCCGTTGCCTCGGGAGCACGCCGCGCTGGCCGGGGAGTTCGACACCGTCCTCGTTGCCGAGGGTGCCAAGTCGACCGCCGACGGTGTCGACCGCGCCCTGGCGTGGTGGGCCCAGAACGCCGACGCGCCGCGCCTGCTGGTGTTCTTCGACGACCTCGGCGAGGCCCTTCGCCCGCTCACGCCGCCCACGGCGGCCACCGACGCCTCGCCGGGCCTGCTCGCCTCGATCCAGGCGGCCTACACCGAGGTGGCCTCGGCCCGGGGGAAGTCGTTCGCGCGCCTGCTCGACGCGACGCTCTCCGGGGCCGCGCGCCCAGGCCACGCGCTGGTCACGTCTGCGCACGGGCTGAACCTCGGCGAACGAACGGGCACGCCGAGCCTCCCGCTCGTCCCCGTACACCACGACATCCTCCTCGAGCGGACCCTCCACGTCCCGATGCTGCTGTTCTCGTCGTCGGGCGCTGGCCCCACCCAGGCGGTCGACGACGTGGTGGAGCTGGTCGACGTCTTCCCCACCTTCGCCCGCCTGGCGAACGTGATGGCCCCCGCGGGGCTGGTGGGGACGGACCTCCTCGTGCGCGCGCCGGCCCCGGGGCGACTCTGCTACGCGGAGTTCGGCGACATGATCGCCGTGCGATCCCGCTCGCACTTGTTGCTGGCCCGCCTGTGGATGCACGGGGGGACGACGCTCGACCCCGAGATCACCGAGCGGCTGGTCCACGCGCCCGCGCAGAAGACCTCCTTTGCGCTCCACGACATCGCGGCCGACCCCTTGCAGGAGAAGGAACTGCTCGCGGGCGAGGCGGCGCTGGGCCAGGCGCTGTACCAGGAGATGGTGCGCATCCGGCAGACGACGGCCGCGCCGCCCGAGACTGGCCTCTCGCGCGAGCAGGTCGACGCGCTGCGAAAGACCGGGGCGCTGAGCTACTTCTAGCGCCGAGTGCGTCGCCGGCGGGACCCTTTCCGCCGTAGCCTCCAGGCAGCCGCGGCGAGGCCCGCCGCGGCAACCGCCTCGGCGGCGAACATCGCGTGGATCCAGCTCCACCCCTCCCCGGTGGCGGCCGCCGTTGGCGCTTCCCCGGCGACGGGGGAGGTGTGCACGAGCGGGAGCGTGCTCGCGCCGCGCCGCGGCATCTCGTCCCCGGGCGCCGGCCCGCTCGGACCAAAGCCGGCCCGGCCCGCCCCGCGCCACGGGGGGATCGAGAGCAGCGTCGCCGCGGCCGGGCCCGCGACGTCGGCTCCCGGGCGCTGCCCCGCCATCTCGGGCGCCAGGGCCGAGGCGTCGGAGGGCCGCGAGACGTCGGTCTCGCCCTCGGCAAGCAGGAAGGTCCCCTGTTGCTCGGCCGCCCAGATGGTGCCGTCGGCGGTCCACCCCACCGCGACCACCGGCCCGGGGAGCTTGTGGGTAGCGGGCGCGCACGCGCTGCGGTCGCACCGGAGCAGCCCGCCGCTGCCGGTGGCCACGAGCACTTCCTGGTGGCCGCCCACCCCGCGGGCGGCGAGGGCCTGGACGGCGCCGAAGGCGTAGTCGAGAACGCGCTCGCCGTCGAGCCAGAGCGCGCCACCTCCAGCCGCCCAGTGCCCGTCGGAGTGGACCTGCGAGGTGTCGCCGGCGATGGCGGGCCAGGTGGCCACGGCGGGCTCGTCGCAGTCGCCGGGGTGTAGGAACCCCGCCGCCGTCGCGAACACCAGCGACTCGCCTTCGCCGTCGAGGCGGGTGACGCCCCCCTGCGCGCAGGCCGTCCAGCCGCCCGTCGCCTGTCGCCAGGTCCCTCCCGCGAAGTCTCGGCCCCAGAGTCCACCGCGTCCGTCGTCGGCCACCTCGACCAGCGCGTTGGGCCGACCGCCACCCTCCACGAATGCGCCCCCGCTGCGGTACCACCGGTCGTCGCGGCCGATGCTGATCCCGTTGAAGTCGGCCACCAGGATGCGTTGCCCCGCGATCGCCACGTCCATCGCGTCGGTGACGGGCTTGTTCCCGTCGGCGGCGCCCGTCGCGATGGGCGTCCAGGACCGGCCGCCGTCGGTGGAGTGGAACACCCCCGTGCTCATCAGCGCCAGCACGATCTCGCCCCCCGCGGCGGCGGCCACCGCGGACGTGAGCGTGGCGCGGAACCCGGTGCGCGCGTAGGCCGCTCCCGCCCGCGACACCAGGATCGGCCCGGTGCGGAAGGTGCCGAGCAGCGCGTGGCCGGCGTCGAGGGGCCAGATCCCACTGGGCTCGACCGCGGGGAGGGCATCGTCGGCCGCGACGCCCGCCACCGGCGAGGCCACCCCGTCCGCGCCGCACGCGTACAGGTTGGGGAGCGGGCCGTCGGCGCTGTCGAGGACCAGCAACGTCCTCCCGTCGACCTGCGCCAGGGCCAGCGGCGGCCCGTCCTTGGAAAGGCACACGGGCCGGTCGTCGCCCTCGCGCACCACGCGGCCGTCGGAGAACGCCACCCACGTTTGCTGTCCCACGGTCCCCAGCGCGCTCACCGCGCCCTCCGCCACCGACTGGGTGAAACTGGCGCCGCCGTCCTCGGAGACCCACAGCCCCTGGTCCAGCGTGCCGGCGTACACACGGTCGCCCCGGGTGGAGAGCACCCACGGGTCCACGTCGGCGAGGACTTCCGACAGGTTGCCCTCGTCGTCGACCCGCCAGAGGCCGTGGGTGTCACCCCGCAACGCGAACACCGCGCCACCCGTCACGCCGACGAGGTCGACGATCACGCCCCCGCTGGGCACCCAGGCGACCGCCCGGGCGCGGCTGCCCACGCGCCAGATGCGCTTGGGCGTGTCGGACCAGGCGCCGCCCCCGTCGCGAGCGGTGGCGAGGTGCCGGGTGTTGGTTGGGAACTCCGGTGCGCGCGACCACCGGTCGAGCGACCGGTCCGACTTGAGCACGCCGGTGCGGGTGAGGGCCAAGACCTCGTCCCCGCGGGTCGCGACGTCCATGACGTGTCCACGCTCGGGCCCGGCCTCGACCCAGCCGGGGAGGCTGGGGGCGGCGTCCGCGGGAGCGGCCGAGAACAGGGGTGAGAAGCCGAGCAGAGGCAGCATGGTCGCCTCCGGGCGAGGGCCACGGCCGCAGTCTACCGCCTGCGCGGGCCGGGGGTGCGGGGGCCCGCTGCGCCGGGCGGCGACAGCGGCGCGGCTAGCCGTCTACGAACTTCACGCCGGCGACGTCGACGGCGTAGCCCTTCTGCGGTCCCACGACGGTCGACGGGTCGCGACCGGCGTCCTCGGCGTAGTGGCGCGCTTCGTCCTCCGGCGTCTCCACGGCGGCGAAGGTGCCCTTCACGTGCACGCGCTTGCCAGCGGCATCTTTCGGCAGGAACACCTTGTAGTCCTTGTCCTTGGCCATGACCGTGACGTCGGGCGAGGCGGTGGCGATGGTGTGCCAACAACCCTTCTTCTGGCACACCTCCTTCACCACGCCGTCGATCACCACGTCCTTGCCAGTCCACGCGTCGGCGGCGTTCACGAGCGTGTCGACCGGGATCACCACGGTGCTGTCGACCGGTTCGCCCAGGGCCACCACCCAGCCGCTGGGCGGGGCAGTGGGGGCCGGCGCGAGGGCGGGCGCAGGCGCGGTGTTGGGCGTGGCGGTGACGACGGGC
>CAYHRZ010000336.1:0-6205 GCA_964359125.1 uncultured Klebsiella sp.
CCCGTCCACGGCGGCCTGGCCCGCCCCGTCAACCGTCTGACCCCGCGCGACCGCGTCAACTTCGCGGCCTGGCGCCGGCTCCCGCTGATCGAGGTCAACGAGAACGATCAGACTTCGCTCTACCGCATTGCGGACGGAACGCTCTCGCCGCTCAACGGCCCGATGGGCGAGGCCGACTACAGGAGCGCCCTCGACCAGATGTGCATCCTGCGCGACGGCAAGCGCTGGGCCTGGTCGATCCCGATCGTCCTGCCGGTGGACGACGAGGAGGCCCTGCGCAGTGAGAAGGGCAAGGAGCTCGCGCTCGCGCGCGGCGGCGAGATCTTCGGGATCCTGCGCGTCTCCTCGCTCTTCGGCTGGGACAAGACCGAGTTCGTGCGCGCGGTCTACGGCACGTCGCGCACCGACCACCCCGGCGCACGCTTGTGGCTCTCCGATCCGCGCACGAAGTGCGTCGGCGGCGACATCACGCTGCTCCCGTTCGCCGACAAGCGCTCCTTCGCCAAGCGCATCCTGCCCCCCACGGCGACGCGCGCGTTGATCGAGCACAAGGGCTACGAGCACACGGTCGCTTTCCAGACGCGCAACCCGCTGCACCGCGCGCACGAGTACGCGCTGGTCTACGGCGCGGAGACGCTCACCCGGCAGGGACTCTACACCGGCGTGGTGCTCAACCCGCTGGTGGGCCAGCTCAAGAACGACGACGTCGACGCGAGCACCCGCGTGAAGACCTACCGCATGCTCCGCGACCGGCGCCTCCTGGGCCAGGGCGACAGCGACCGCGCCCTCTGGGAAGGCGTAGGCTACGAGCTCAACGACGTGTTCGAGCTCATCTGTCTCGACATGAAGATGTTCTACGGCGGGCCCGCCGAGGCGATCATGCACGGCATCTACCGGCAGAACCACGGATTCTCGCACATCGTGATCGGCCGCAAACACGCCGACGCGCCCTACTTCGACAAGACGCCGATCTGGGGCGACTTCGACGCCCAGCACATCTTCGAGAACTTGCCCGGCGAGCTGCACATCCGGCCGGTGAAGGTGGGCTTCGCGGCCTACTACGACTCGATGGGGCGCGTGGACCTCACCGAGAACCACAAGGGCGAGGAGCCGTACTCCATCTCCGGGACCAAGCTGCGCGAGCAGTTGCTCGCGGGCGAGCGTCCCGACGCCCGCATCATCCGCGGCGACGTGGCCGACGTGCTCATCGAGGCCTACCGCAAGAAGGCGCAGGCGTGATCCTCGCCCTCCTGGGCTGCACCGGCGAACCGGTCGACAGCGGTAACGACGGCCCGGTGACCAGCAGCGAGCGGGCCGAGGTGAGCGGCGCGGTGATCGGCACCTGCGACGGCGACACCTTCGACATGCAAATCGGCTTCGTGGCCGAGGTGCCGAGGGTGGAGGCGGAGGTGCGCACCGACGCGGGGGGACAGGAGTTCCACGAGGTGCCCTTCGCCGGCATGGACGAGAAGACCGAGACGATCTTCATCCACGAGGCGTCGCTCGACATGGGGAAGTCCTACGACAACGGGCAGTCGAGCGCCTTCGCCTGCGCCGACTCGCCCTACGCCGGCTTCCGCATGTACGACGACGAGGGCGCGATCATGGGCTGCTACTTCGGCGAGTTCGTCGCGGACCAGTTCGACGCGACCGGCTGCCCGGAAGAGGGGTAGCGGGCGGGACGCCGCGGGGCGGCGCGTCGCAACTGCGAAGCAACGCCGGGGGTTGGCAGAACCGGTCGAACCAGTTCGCGCCAGGGCGAAGTAACGCCGGGGGTTAGGCAGAACCAGTCGAACCAGTTCGCGGAGGCTTCGCGCCGTCCTCCCGCCGATGGGCCGCCCGGGCCCGCCCGGCAGCTACCAAGCGCCGGCTCCTGCGGGGCCGGGCCTGCGCCCCCGGCTGCTCCCGTGCTGCGCCACCGGCACGGCCGGTCGCGGGCCTGCGGCTGCCACGGCGAGTTCGAGGGCAACCCACATGCGGACGGTACGCGCGTCGGCGGGGCCGGCAAGGGGCGCCTCGCGGGCGAGCGCGAGTGCCTCGGGGCTCAGGGCGCCGAGCGACAAGCGCAGCGCCCGGCCGACGCGTCCCGCCTCCGCCAAGTCCGCTCGCGCGACGGCGTGGGCCTGGTCGTCGACCATGGCGAACAGCAACAGCCGGGAGCCCGCGCCGCGCGCGAGGGCACGGACGGCGAACCGCACGAGGCCCTCGTCGGGGAAGGCAGGCACGCGTGTCGGGGTCGCAAGCGCGAGGGGGTGAATCGCCGCTGGTTCCGACACGGCGCGCTGGGTACACACGGGCGCGGGCCGGGGCGAGCGTGAGGCGGCACGCGGTGCGCCGCCGCCGCCCCGTGCCCCCACACGGCTGGGGGACCCTCGGGGCTACCCGTGGGCCCCCCGCCGCGCGGCTCAGTGCCCGCGGGCGGCCTTGCCTTCGCCCTTGCCCATCTTGCCGGCCTTGCCCTCGCCGCCGCCGGCGCCGCCACCGCCACCGCCACCGCCACCGCGACCCCGACGGGCCGCGGCACCCGCGCGGCCGCCCTTGCGGACGACCGAGTCGCCGCCGGCGGTGATGTCTTCCATGTAGGCGAACATGATGCCGTCTTCGATGCCGGTGGCCAGGCCCATCGCGGTGGTCGTCGTCTTGTAGATGATCGCCGTGATGTCGGCCGTGCCGGTGTCGACCGTTTCACTCGCGGTGTAGCCCACCTTGGTGAGCGCGAGCTGCCAGTCGGCGGTGATCTGCTGCGGCGTCATGGTGCCGGAGTCGTAGATGACGAGCAGGTGGTTGGCGGTCTGCTCTTCCACGGTGCCGGTGCCCACGGGCAGGCCGAGCGTCGACCAGGGGGCGACGAGGGCGGCGGCCGCGGCGGCGGGCGGCGGGGTAGCCGGGGCCTCGGGCGCCGGGGGGGGCTCGGTGGTGGTGGTGGTGGTGGTGGTTTCGCCACCACCGCAGGCGAGGATCGAGACAAACACGGGCGCGAGGGCGCCGACGATCTTGAGGTTCACGGTTTACCCTGGGGAGGAGGGGGAGTCGCGCAACATCGCGCGACCACGCAAGTAACCGTCCGCGCCTGATCCGGCGTTATTCCTGTGCCGCGTTCCTCTTATCCTAGATTTTTCGCCGCGAACTCCCAGTTCACCAACTTGTCCAGGAAGGCGCCGACGTAGTCCGCGCGCTTGTTCTGGTAGTCGAGGTAGTAGGCGTGCTCCCACACGTCGACCACCAGGAGCGGGGTGCCGAGGTTCAGCACCACCGGGTTGTCGGCGTTCGGTGTCTTGACCACCGAGAGCTTGCCCCCGTTGTTGACCAGCCACGCCCAGCCGCTGCCGAACTGCGACGTGGCTACCTTGGCGAACTCCGTCTTGAATCCGTCGTGGTCGCCGAACGCGGCCTTGATGGCGTCGGCGAGTTTCCCGGCGGGGGCTGCACCGCCGCCGGCCTTCTTCATACTGTTCCAGTAGAACGTGTGGTTCCACACCTGGGCGCTGTTGTTGTAGATCCCGGTGTTCTCGGAGCCGAAGCTTCCTTTCATGCACTCCTCGAGCGTCTTGCTCGCCCAGTCCTTTCCCGCCACCAACTCGTTGAGCTTCGTGACGTAGCCCTGGTGGTGTTTGCCGTAGTGGAAACCGAGGGTGTTCTGGGAGATCACCGGCGCGAGGTCCGTGTCGGCGTAGGGGAGCGCCGGCAGGGTGAAGGGGCCGGTGCTCGACGAGGCGCTCGCCGCGCCGGTGGCGGTGGGCGATGTCGGGTCGCCGGCGTGGGCGGGGAGGAGGGCAGTGGCGGCCGTGGCGAGGGCGACACTCCCGATCATGTCGCGACGGGAAGGGTTCATGTTTGCTCCTTGGTATGGCCGCCATAACGCGCGCCTACCCGGATGGCCATCGCGAGTGCAAGGAGTACGGTCGTGGATGGAGCGGCACCGCTCTGGCAACCACAGTCGTTCGTGGATCCAGCCGGCTCGCCGCTGTCGGCGTCGTCGCCCGCGCCGGTGTCTCCGGCGTTGCCGGCGTCGAGGCAGGGGCTCACGTCGTCCCTCGAGCCCACGCACACCACCGTCTTGGTGCTGTTCTCGGCCAGCGTGGGGTTGCTGACGACGAGCCAGTAGCTGCCTGCGTCGGCGGCCCAGGACTGCTCCACGGGCCCCGCCTCTGGGACGGCCATCGCGGCGAGCAACCGGCCCTCGGCGTCGAGTCCGTGCAGCGCCAGGGCGAGGTCCGGTGCTTCGTCAGCGGTCGCGACGAAGAAGTCTCCGCCTGCCCAGTCGACCTGGTAGTACACGGTCGCCAGCGGGTACACGCGATCTTCCTCCTCGATGCTCTCCCCGTCGGCCTCTGCGCGGAGTTGGCGAAGGTCGGCCGCGAAGGGGTACTCGCCGGTGAGGGCCCCGGCGCGGTCACCGGTGGCGAGGTTCCTCGACGCGAAACGCACGAAGTCGCCCTCGAGCGAACCGCCCCGGCCCGCCAACACCTCCGACATGGCGACCAGCAACTCGTCGTCGCCCGGCGCGTCGGCGAAGGCCTCCATCAGCTCCACGATCACGTCGTCACCGTAGGTGTCGGCGAGGTGGAACCACCAGATCGCCGTGGCGTAGGCGAACGTGGGCACCGGTCCGGCCGGGGGCTCGCTCAAGGAGCGGCTCACGTCGTCGAGGTAGGCCGAGCAGAAGCGCAGGAAGTCGTCGTTGTAGGGATCGTAGAGGTGCTCTCCCCACACCGCCGTGCCCTCGAGGAACCACACCGCCTCGCTCTGGGCGTAGGCCGCCTGCACGCCGTGGAACAGCTCGTGGCTGGTGAGCACCCGCACCGCCTCGTCGACGTCGGCGTAGCCGTAGCCCTGGAAGTCGTTCTCCATCGTGAAGTAGCCGCTGCACGCGCCGGTGCCGCCCCCGCACTCGGAGGCCCACAGGCCGTCGGCGTCGCCGCCGAAGTCGACCAGGTAGGCGTCGAGGGCGTCGCTCCCGCCCTTGCCGCTGTCGCCGAGCGGCAATCGAAAGCCCGCGCCCTCGTACACCTCGAGCACGTTCTCCGCCGTGGATGCGACGCTCTCGACGAAGTCGGGCACGCCGGTGCCGTCGTCGTCACCCTGGAGGACCTGGTTGTTGCCCTCGACGGAGTACCACACCCGTACGAGACCGCCGGGGCCATCGTAGCTCACGACGGTGTCGGTCCCGTCGAAGGACCAGGCGCCCCCCTCGGTTGGGCGGGCCAGGGCCAGGGTGACCAGGAGGATCATCGCCGCAACCTACCGCGCCCAGCCTCGGGTGGGCCTGTGCCGTTCCGCACGGCGCGAGAAGGCCCGGGGACGGTTAGCGCGGGCGAATGTTGATCGCGCTCCTGCTCGCTTGTCCCCCCGCTACGAACGACACCTCCGCCGACGACAGCGGGGGCACCACCGACGTCGTGGACCCGGTGTGCTCCGAGCCCACCGAGGTGGCCTGTGTCGACGAGATCATCAGCGACTTCTCGCTGCACGACGACAAGACCAGCAAGGGCGACGTCGGCAACACCGAGAGCGGCGGCGTCTTTTCGTCCACCGTCGACGCCTCAGCCGGCGGCTCTTCGGCGTCGTCGAAGAACGCCTGGACCTACGCTCGTTTCACCGCCGACGGGCTGGAAAAGGTCGAAATCGACGACGAGACTGCGCTCGACGACATGAGCTGGCACATCGCCGCGCGGCGCTACATCGTGCGCCTCAACAGCGGCGCGTCGGGTCCCTCGTGCGTGGGCGCCACCGAGGTGAGCGGCGGCTTCGACGAGGTGATGACCGCGAAGGACGAGTTCGGGTTGGAAGACTTCTACAACGCCGACTGCGAGCTGAAAGAAGACAACTCCGGGCTGCCGGGTAGCCCGGCGGTGCAACTCGGCGCCTGGTGGAAGTACACCTCCTGCGTGGAGACCACCGGGCAGGTGTTCCAACTGCAACTCGACGACGGGCAGGTCCTGAAGTTCACCATCGACGCCTACTACGCCGGCGCGGGGCAGGCGGAGTGCAATGACGCAGGGTCAACCTCAGAAGAGAGCGCCATCTACACTTGGCGCTGGGCCTTCCTAGGCGGTTGATCCCTCGGCGCCTTTGAACGCCCGGGCCGTGACCGAGACCCGCAGGCCCTCCCCCGCCGGGACCTCGTGGCTAAACACGCGGTTCACTTCGGTGCTGAACGCCATCACCGGGCAGTCGGAGGTGTTGAATTCGACGATGCCGGGCC
>CAYHRZ010000337.1:0-6157 GCA_964359125.1 uncultured Klebsiella sp.
GCGCCTTTCTCGTGCCCGAACAGCTCACTCTCCAGCAAGCTCTCCGGCAGGGCGCCGCAGTTGACCACCACCAGCGGCGCGTGTTTCCGTCGCGACCGGTAGTGGATGGCGTGGGCGATCAGCTCTTTCCCCGTACCGGTCTCGCCCTGGATCAGCACCAGCGTCGACGAGTCGGCCACCGCCGCCACCTGCTCGTACACCTCCTGCATGGCGTCGGTGGTCCCCACCAGGCTCTCGAAGCCGTACCGGCTGTCGACGTCGCGCCGGAGTTGGGTGACCTCGCGGTGCAGCGCACGGTCGCGCAGGGCGCGCTCGAGCAGCAGGAGCAGTTCGTCGCGCGCGATGGGCTTGATGAGGTAGTCGTGGGCGCCGGCCTTCATGGCCGCCACGGCGTCGGCGACGTTGCCGAAACCGGTCATCAGGACCACCTGCGTCTCGGGCCAGTGGGTGCGCGCCTCGTGGAGCAGGTCCAGGCCGCTGCGCCCTGGCATCTTCACGTCGCTGAGCAGCACGTCGAAAGGCTCGTCGCGCAGCCGCTCCAGCGCCTCGTCGACCCGCTCGGCGAGCACGACGTGGTAGCCCGCCTTGCTCAGGTTCACGGTGAGCGCGGCGCGCACGCTGCGGTCGTCGTCGCACACCAGCACCCGTGGCGACGGCGTCGGCACGGCTACTGCACGCTCAGTTCGTAGGGCATCATCGCGTACACGTGGGTGCCCCGGAGGGCCGCCATCCGCCAGAAGGGCGACAGCTCCGGCGGGGGCGCGATGCGGGGGGTGAGCAGGTGACGCAGCGTTCGGCCCAGTTGGGCCACCTGGCCGGGCATCGACGTGGCCCCGCTCCATGGGTCGAAGGTGACCACGTTGAACGGCGCCCCGGGGGCCATGCCGGCCCGCAGACGCGCGTCGTCGATGGCCTCGTAGAAGCCGCCGTGGCTGTCGACGAGCCCCTGCTCCTTCGCGCGCGTGCCGCTCCACACCCGCCCGCGTGCGACTTCCTCCACCTTCTCGGGCGACATCTCGCGCCCCTCGGCCACCCTCGTCTTGAACTGCGTGTAGGTCTCGCCGATGAGCCGATCCAGGGCGGCGAACTCGACCGAGTCCATGGCTCGCGACATGGAGAACATCGACGCGTTGCGGCCGCGCGCGGTGATCTCGGTGTTGATGCCCACCTTGTCGAAGAGGCCGTCCAGGTTGAACTTCCCGCCGTAAACGCCGATGCTGCCGGTGATCGTGGACGGCTCGGCCCAGATCGCGTCGGCGCCGGCGCTGACGTAGTAGCCGCCACTGGCGGCGTAGCCGCCCATGCTCACGACCACGGGCTTTCCTGCCTCCTTGACGCGCTCCACGGCGCGCCAGATCTCGTCGGACGCGAAGGCGGAGCCGCCGGGGCTGTCGACACGCAGCACCACCGCCTTGATCGAGCGGGCTTCCGCGGCGTCGTCGAGGGCCTGGGCGACGGTCTTGCTGCCGGTGGCGGCGCCGCCGAAGAGGCCGCCGGGGCTCGACTCCCCGTCGGCGATGGCGCCCTCGACCACGACCACCGCGACCGCGCGCTGCGGTTTCCAGCCGGACTCGTCGACGTCGACACCGTAGCGCTCCGCCAGCGTGTAGTCGGCGGGGAAGACCGACTCCAACTCGTCACGAAGTTGGTCCGGGTAGAGCAGGCCGTCGACAAGCCCCTTGGCGAGGGCCTCGTTCGCCGAGTACGGGCCGCCGTCGACCAGCGCCTTCACCTCGTCGACGGTTCGGCCGCGTCCCTCGGCGATGCCGCTCGCCAACGAGGCGAAGAGGTCGTCGAGGAGGGCGTCCATCTGCGCGCGGGCGGGGTCGGACGACCCCGTGCTGGTCATGGGCTCCGGCCCGGACTTGTACTCGCTCCGCCGCGCGTACTGGGCCTCGACGCCCACGAGGTCCAGCGCGCCCTTGAAGTACTGGACCTCCGCCGAGAGTCCAACGAGTTCGAGGCCGCCCGCCGGGTGGATGAACACCTTGTCGCAGGCGCTGGCCAGGAGGTACTCGCCATTGCTGCCGTCGCCGCCGATCCAGGCGACCACCGGCTTGCCTCGGCTCCGGGCCTTTTTCACCAACTCCCGGAGTTCCTCCACCTGGGCCATGCTGAATGCCCCGCTCTCGATGCGGAGCAGCACCCCGCGCACCCGCGCGTCGCGAGCGGCGGTATCGAGCCGACGGACCAGCGAGAGGTAGCTCTCCTCGGGGCGCGAGAAGAGGGTGGCGGCGGGTTGGTAGGGGTAGGCGCCGTCGATCGTGATGTCGGCGATGGGCCGGCCGGGGAGGAACAACTGGTCGTCGCCGCGGACACTCGTGACGTAGCCGTAGCCACCCACGCTCTCCGAGTCGGTGCTCGTGCGTCCACCGGCGCCCACGCTGGTGTCGGCGAAGTGGAGTTCCAGACTGGCACCGTAGCCCAGGGCAGCTTCCGACTCCAGGGGACGGTCGACAAAGCCGCGTAGCCAGAGTCCGCGGACCGGCCGCAGCCGCAGGCTGGCCTCGGCACGGGGCGCCACGGGGAGGTCCGGCGGCGCGTCGGCGAGCAGGTCGAGGCCGAGCGTGACGACGTCGCCCGCCGGCCGGATGGCCAGGCCCACGTCGTAGCGGGTGTTCACGCCTCGCTCGGGCATCGGCGAGCCCAGGTTCAGCACGCTGCCACCGATTCCAAGCCACGGGGAGGGGCGCCAGCCCGCGCCGACATCCCAGCTCACGAAGTTGTTTTCGCCCCCCTCGGGAAGCTGCCAGTGCACCGCCGAGCCGATGCTGAAGGCCTGCGCCAGACGCACGGAGAGCGCGCTGCTCAGCGTCCACCACGCCTCGCCGGGGGCCACGTCGCGGTAGCCGATGGCCGCGCCCAGGCCTGAGCCGCCGGTGGCCAGTGTGAGGGCGTTGTTGCCCCCGGTGGCGACGTCGGAAGTGCCATAGTACACGGCGTAGACGGGATCCTGGTCGAAGTTCAGCAGCGCCGGGTTGCTGAACATCGTGTGTGCGCCGTCCTCGCCCGCGACGGAGTGGAAGGGGAGTGAGGGGCGCTCCACCGGGTCGGCGGCCGCGGCGAGAGCGAGGGCGAGGATCATCCCGCCAACGTAACGAGCCGGTGCGGTCGTCCGTGCTCTTGACACGCCATTAGCATCCCTCGATTTCACATCGATGATCACGCGCATGTACCTTTTTTCACGACAGCTCTTGAAGACGGGACCTGCAGAGGTGAGAATACGGGGACCGCCCGCCCGCCCCCTGGTGTCTCTACCAGAGCCCGCCCCGCCCACCGCCCTGCTACGAGGATCCCCCCGATGAAAACCGCGCAGATCGCACTCTGGTTGGCGCTCACTTCCCCGGCGTTGTTCCTGTTCCCTGCCCGCGCGGGGGAGGCGGAGGGGGCCGAGGCCGCCGCCGCCGCCGAGGGCGCTGCCGAGGCCGCGGGCGCTGCCGAGGCCGCGCCACCCACGGCGGTGAAGGTCGTCACGCACGGTCCGGTGATCGGCAACGCGCCCAGCGCGGCGGGCATCACGCCCGAGTTGCAAGCGGCGCTGTCGCAACTGCCGAGCCTTCCCATCTTCGCCAAGTCGACCAGCGCCGTCGAAGTGGTCGACGCGCGGACCGGGGAGCGCGTGTACCAGTACGGCGACGACGCTGAACTGATCCCCGCGAGCACGATGAAGCTGGTGACCAGCGCGGTGGCGCTGCGGGAACTGGGCCCTGCCTACCGCTTCCCGACCTGGATCAAGTACGACGGCGAACTCGGAGCCGACGGGGTGCTCGAGGGCAACCTCTACGTGGTGGGCCAGGGGGACCCGACCATGGTGGTGGAGCGCATGTGGCGTATGGTGGGTGACATCCGCGCCCGGGGAATCACCGAGATCCACGGCGACGTGGTGTTCGACGACAGCTACACTCAGGACAGCCTCTGGGTCCCGGGTTGGAACAAGGTGGCGGACCTGGAGGAGGGTTCCACCTACTACTCGGCCCTCGGCGCCCTGTCGCTCAACTACAACATCGCGACGATCAACGTGCGCCCCGGTGCGGCGACAGGGGCCCCGGCGGTCGTCGCCTTCGACACGCCGAGCGACGTCCTGGTGCTCGACAGCCAGCTGCTCACCGGTCGCGCGAAGTCGAAGTACTGGGTGAAGATCGAGCGCGCGCTCGACGAAAAAGACGCCAAGGTCGCGACCTACAAGCTCACCGGCAACGTGCCGTCGGATCACGAGCCGGACCAGTTGTTCCGCACCCTCGCCGACCCCACTGGGAACTACCTCTCCGTGTTCCGCGACGTGGCCCGCGCCTCAGGCATCAAGGTGAAGGGCAAGCACCGCGTGGCCGTCGCCCCGGCCGACAGCAAGCTCCTGCTCAAGGTGGAGTCGGAGCGACTGGTGGAGGTGCTGATGGACATGAACAAGCAGTCCAACAACTTCATGGCGGAACAGATTCTCCGCGCCGTGGGTGCGGAACGGCGCGGCCTCCCGGGCACCACGGCCAAGGGCGTCGAGGTGCTGGGCGCCTACATGGCCAGCCTCGGCGTCCCGGCGACTGACTACGCCTTCGTCAACGGCTCCGGTTTGAGCCGGGAAGTCACGCTCAAACCCTCGGCGCTGGACGCGGTGCTGGTCGACATGTGGAACGACCTCGAGCACGGGCCCGAGTTCCTGTCCACGCTCGCGGTCGGTGGTCGCGACGGCACCTTGTGGCACCGGTTCCGGGAGACCGGGATGCAGGGCCGGGTCCGCGGCAAGACCGGCTCGCTGGCCGGCGTCTTCTGTCTCGCGGGCTACGTGCGCGCGGTCGACGGCCGGGACTACGCCTTCACCTTCCTCGTCAACGACATCGATGGCAACACCGTGCGTGCGCGGTACGCCCACGACCAACTCGTGGCCGCCCTGGCCGGTGGCACGGGCAACCTGGCCGAAGCCTCGGATGGCGGGGCCCCCTAGCGTCGCGTTACGGGGTGCGCCGCCCCCTCCTGGAGACGTTCCATGCTGCGTTCGCGTCTGCTCGTGCTTGCCGCCGGGCTCTGGATGCTTGGCGTTGTAAGTATGATTGCCCCCGCTCAGGCTGGCGACGGCACCACCAAGGAGGAGCCCCTGGGCGCCGACGAGGGTCAGGCCGACTTCAACCGCGAGTTGCTCACCGTCGAGGAGCAGGTCGACGCGCTCAAGGAGCGGGTGTTCCGGAGCAAGGCCACGTTGCAACTGCTCAAGGAGATTGTCATCGAGGGCAGCTCCAGCGGCGCGCGCGCCACGATTTGGCATGTCAACCGCCTGTCGAGCGGATTCCGCCTGGAGGCGGTGCAGTACCTGCTCGACGGGCAGTCAAAGTTCAGCAAGGCCGACCCGGCAGGCTCCCTCGACACCAGTCGCGAGTTCAAGATCCACGACGGCGCGGTTCCGCCTGGTAACCACAACCTGTCGATCGACTTGAAGATCCGCCCGACCGGCATGGGCATCTTCACGTACGCCAAGAACTACGAGATCAACGTACGTTCGAACTACGCCTTCAACGCGGAGCTCGGCAAGACCTGCACCGTGCGGGCGGTCGTGAGCGACCGCGGCGGCGTGGTGAACTCCTTCGAGGAGCGCGCCAAGGTCGACTTCGAGCTCAAGTGCGAGCGGATCACGGATGTCAAGTAGGCTAATCACCGCGCTGGCATTGCTGCTCGGGGCGCCGGTCGCCCTGGCCGCCGATCGCGCCACGACCGAACGACTCCGCGACCTGGAGATCGAGATCGGGAAGATCGGGGGCGAGGTGGAAGACACTCGCCTGAACTTCACCGAGCGCAGCGGGCTGATCGGGGTCGGCGAGGCACGCCGCCGCTACGAAGACGCGGTCTACGGCTACCTGGTGGGCGACTACGAGAGCGCCGCCACGGGCTTCTACATCCTCGTGCAGTCGCGAGCGCTGGGCAACGCGGAGCTGGCGCGCGACTCGGAGTGGTACCTCGCCGAGTGCCTGCTCGAGCTTGGAAACCTGCGGACCAGCGAGGAGGCCTTCCGGGCCATCGTCGATCGCGGTGCGTCCCATGGGGATCAGCATGGCCATCAACATTCTGTTGCTGACCTCGCCGCTCTACATGTTGCAGATGTATGACCGGGTGCTCACCAGTCGCAGTGAGGAGACTTTGTTTGCGATTTCGGCCATTGCACTTTTCTTGCTGG
>CAYHRZ010000338.1:0-6146 GCA_964359125.1 uncultured Klebsiella sp.
TGGCAGCGCCACGCGGCGCCGCTCGAGGAAGAGCGCGCCCCGCTGGGTCCCGGCGCCATCGCCGGCATGCTCGCGCTGGGGCTGGTGGTCGTGGGCGGGGTGCTGGTCTTCGCCTTCGGAGCCTTTGCCACGCTCGCCAACTGCGCCTGCGTCGGCATCCCCTTGATGCTCCTGGCAATCGGGGTGATCGCGCTGGCGGGGCTCGGAATACACTGGATCGTGCACCCGGTGTCACGACTGGTGGTGGCCCAGGTCGTCGGACCCGACTGGACACGTCCCACCCTGCCGCTCGACGGCTGGCGCACGGCCCGGGTGTGGGGGACGGGGCTGATCCAGGACGCGGCCACCTCCTGGCGCAGCGACGCCCGCGGCGTCGGCCTGCACTTCGCCGGCGCGGGGGCCCCGTCGCCGCAGGCCCGGTTCGGGGCCCTCCTCGGCAGGACACCCGCATCCGCGCCGGGCCGCTACGACATGTTCTACGCGATGAACGCTGAGATATCGTCGAGTGTCGCGCCGCTGCTCGAGTTCGCCATCAACGTGGCCCCGGGGACGGTGCTGAAAGGACCCGGCTACCTGGTGCACTTTCGCCCGCTGAGCTGACCGCTACGGCGGCGCGGGGAGGAAGCCCGCCGCGGCGAAGGTACGGGCCGCCTCGGGCGCCTGGCAGTAGGCCAGGAAAGCGCCAGCCGTAGCAGGCTCCAGCGCACCCGCGAGCACCGCCGCCGGGTACACCACCGGGGGGTGCGTGCCCGCGGGAAAGGTGAACGCCACCTCCACCCCCGGCTCCACGCGGGCGTCGGTGGCATACACGACGCCCGCGTCCGCCTCGCCTCGGGCCACCCAGGTGAGCGCGGCGCGCACGTTCTCGGCGACGACCACCCGCGGCGCCAACGCGGCCCAGTCCCCGCCGGCCCGCAGCGCGGCGCGGGCGTACTTGCCCGCCGGGACGTTCTCCCCGGCCAGCGCCAGGCGCTCCACCCGGGCGAGGTCCCGGGCGGCGACCGGGGGCGAAACCGTGCCCCGGGGCACCACCGTCACCAGCGTGTTGCCGAGCAGGTCTACCCGGGTGCCCGTCGCCACCAGGCCCCGCTGCTCGAGGTGATCCATCCACGCGCTGTCGGCCGAGAAGAACAGGTCCCTTGGCGCCCCCGACACCACCTGCTTGGCCAGCTTGGAGGTGGCGTCGAAGCTGAGCACCACGGTGTTGCCGCTCTCCCCTTCCCAGTCGCGCGCCACGGTGGCCAGCGACTCCGTGAGGCTCGACGCGGCGAGCACGGTGACGGTGACGCCCTGCGGCGGGGAGGTGCCCGGCGACAGCGCGGGCGGGGCGGAGCAGGCGAGCAGCGCGAGCAACACGGCGGGCCCTCGGTGACCGGGGCCCTATTCCGGCGACAGCGGCTGCCCCGCCTCCCGAACCCGGTAGAGTCCCAGCCGCACCGGTTCGGCGCCGAAGTCCACCCAGCCATCCGACGACGGCGCCGCCTCCCTCTCGGTCACCACGTCGAGTCCCCAGGCCCCGCCCACCCAGGCGCCACCGAGGTGATCGGCTGTCCCCCGGAAGAGGTAGTCGCCCGGCGAGGGGGTGCCTGTCCCCAGCTTGCGCCAGGGCATCGCCGTCCGCAGGCTCATCCAGTGACCCATGGCCCCGTGGGGATCCTGCGCGCCGTCGTACCAGCCGCTGATCACCGCCTCGGATAGCTCCGCGTCGAGGCCGTCGCCCCGCGGCAGCGCCTGCCGCAGGAACTGGTACTCCGCCTCCCAGGCCCATGGGCGCGTGGAGGGCGGCTGGAAAAACACCGCCACGAAGGGGAGCAGTACCAGCCAGCGCGCGCGGTGTTCCACGTGGAACATCAAGCGGGAGGCACCGTCGAGGGCCGCCACCAGGAGCCAGGCCTGGGGCAAGAGCCCGAAGCGCAGCGGGTCCGCCGCCGGCTGGGTCTTGGGGAGGTACAGCAGCAGGTTGACGAGGAGCCCAAGCTGCGCCACCCGGCTCCTCGCGCCCAGGGACAACAGCATCAGGGGCACGGCGGGCAACAGGCCGTACACCTCGGCCATCTGCGGCCAGGCCCCGGGGTCCACCAGTCGCCCCCAGTCGATGGGCGGGCCGCCCTCCACCCGGGGCAGGTACGCCAGCCGCGCCGCGAGGCCCACCAGCGCCACGACCAGGTAGGGCCAGGCGCCCCACAACAAGAGGCACATCACCCCGGCCGGCGCGAGCATCTCCGGGCGCAGGTGACCGAGGAGCACCAGCGTGAGCGCGCAGGTGGCGCGGTCCAGCGGCGTCTTGCCGAGCCCGGCCGCGAAGGCCAGCAGTTGCAAGAACGCGCCGAGCACCACGTGGTCCTCGGTGCGCGCCAGGGCCACCGGCCAGGCGGCCACCGCGCCGAGCACGGCGAGCACCACCGGGGCGCGGGGGAGCGAGAGGCGGAGTCGCTCGCCGAGCACGCCGAGCACGCCCACCGTGGCCACCGAGGCGAACAGGTTGAAGGGGTGGACCAGCGCGGTGACGTCGAGGCCCGCCGCCTGGCCCGCGCGGCCGAAGAGCCCCAGCAGCGATGGCCAGGTTTCCCCGTAGTAGCGGTCGATGGAGCCCCGCCCGAGGGCGGTCTGCAGGCGCTCGTAGGCGGCGTCGCCCCCGAGGACCACCGTCTCCGGGAAGCGCAGCCGCACGGCCAGCGCCAGCGCCATCACCGGCAGCATCCACCACCGGCCCGCGCGCCGCGCCCACCACCCCGCGGCCAGGAGCCAGGGCAGGACCAGGGCGTGGAAGGGGCGGGGTGTCCAGCGGGCGATGGCGCGGTCGTCGGCACCCCCCGCGGCGGGGACCTGCGCCGGGGCAGGCTGGGGCACGTCGGGCACGCCGTCGGGACCGGGGCGCTTCGCGGCCTCGGCCTCGGCCAGCGCGCGCGCCTCGGCCATCGCCTCGCGCACCGAGGGCGCCATGTTGACCAGCGCCGCGCAGGTCGCCGACACCGGCGGGGGCACGTCGTCGAGCTCGAAGCTCTCCGAGCGCGCGTCCAGGTCCCTCCGGACGGCCAGGGCGATGCCCCCGCCACGGCAGAAGCCACCGTCACCCGGGGACAGTTCCAGCCAGTAGGGGCCGCTGTCGCCCGCGAACTCGCCGCGGACGTAGGCCGGGTGGATCACCTCGGTCACCGGCCGCGCGCCCTCGGGCCAGGGCACCCCGCCGCCCGCCCAGGCCAGCACCGCCCAGGGCAGCACTCAGCCGCCCACGGGGAAGTCGATCACCTGGCGGTAGATGTAGGTACTGCCGAGTTGTCCCTCCAGCCAGGAGAGGTCCGGGCCGTCGACCGGCGAACTGTAGTTGTAGACCGTCCACTGCCCCGGGCCGTCCTCGTAGGCCGAGGGGAAGCAGGTGTCGCCCCGGGAGGGCAGGTCGAGGATCCAGGTGACCGCCAGCGAGGTCTCGTCGACCTCCCACAGGCTGCACCGCCTCGGCTGGCCCCAGTAGTCGGCGCTGTAGGCGAGGGTCTGCTCGGCGTGGCTGTCGTCGCGGTAACCGAGGTCGTAGTAGCCGGTGTCGGTGAGGTTGCGACGGGCGACGAGGTAGTTCTTGCCGGCCTCGCGGAACATCAGCGGGCTGTCGTACTTGCGGGGATCGTTGGCGCAGGTCCAGGTCCCGCGGTCCTCGGCGGGCGCCCGGCAGATGGTGGAGCCCCAGCCGGTGGCGTCGCCGGCCTCGTTGCGGGTGACTGAGAGCACGCCGCCGTCGGGCAAGAACACCCAGTCCGTCTCGCTGCCGCCCCCGGTGAGCACCACCGGTTGGTCCGCCACCACCGGCTCCCAGGACAGGCCGTCGCCCGAGCGCAGCCAGCGCACCTCGATGGCGGGCAAACTGTCCGACTCGAAGTCGTAGATCTGCCCGCCGCCGGTGTAGCCGATCATGTAGGCGGTGCCGTCGACCTCCCGCACGCGCCAGGGGATGAAGTCGCTCTCGAACAACCACGCCGGGGTGCTCCAGGTGCCGCTCTCGCGCACGGTCACCATCGAGCCCTGCGGCTCGAAGTCCGAGGCGTCCTCCCCGAGCACCGCGAAGTACAGGAACAACTTGCCCTGGAACGACAAGAGCCGCGGCTCGCGCAGGTCGGTGCCCATCGCCAGCGACAGCTCGTGCGTCCAGGTGTTCCCCCCGTCCACGCTGCGGACGACGTACATCACCACGTCGGGACTGGCGAAGTGACTGGGGCCGGTGCGGAAGGCGAGGAACAAGGCACCGTCGAGCCAGGCCACGTCCAGGTTGTTGTTGCTGGCCTGCGGCAGCACCTCCGGGGGCAGCACGATGCCCGCTCCCGCCGGCACCACCTGCACCGCCTCGCTCACGGTGATGCCCGCGGGCTCGGGCGCGACCGGTTCGGCGCAGGCGAGGAACAACCACATCGGGTCGCGGGATAACGCGGCAGCCCCATGCTCTCCTTGCTGCTCCCCTGGCTGCTCCCCTGGCTGCTCGCCGCCGCCCTCGCCGCCGACCCGGTCGATGTCGCCTCCACCCCCGGCGCCGGCCCGGCCGCCGGCCCCGGCAACGCCGAGGCCGCCTACGCCGAGGCCATGGCCGCGTCGAAGGCCAAGGACTACGAGGCCGCCGCCGCCGCCTTCCAGCGCTGCCTGGCCGCCGATCCCGCGCACCGGGGCTGCCTCTGGGAAGAGGGCTGGGTGCGCTGGGTGCGTCGTGACTGGCCGGGCGTGATCCGGAGCTGGGAGGGGCTGGAGAAGCTCGACCCGGCCTACCCCAAGCTCCAGGCCAACCTCGTGGTGGCCCGCGACCAGCTGGCGCTGCAACGGCTGGCCGCCGAGATGCGCGCCAAGGCCGCCACCACCTACGCCTCGTCGGCCCCCGCCGGTGCCAGCCTGCGGCTCCGCGGCGTGGGCGACATGATGATCGGCACCGACTTCCCCGAGGGGGGGCTGCCGCCCGACGGGGGCGAGGGCACCTTCTCCGCCGTGAAGGGCCTGCTGGCCGACGCCGACGTGACCTTCGGCAACCTCGAGGGCCCCCTCTGCGACGACCCCGCGCCCAGCGACAAGTGCCGCCCCGACGGCGCGCCCGGCTCCTGCTACGCCTTCCGCACGCCCACCGCCTACGGCCGCTGGTACAAGGAGGCGGGTTTCGACGTGGTGAGCACGGCCAACAACCACGCCTTCGACTTCGGCGAGGTGTGCCGCCTACAGACCGAGGCGACGCTCGACACGCTCGGCATCCACTGGTCCGGGCGCCCCGGGACGGTGGCGCGCTGGACGAGCAACGGGCTGCGCGTCGCCCTCGTCGGCTTCCACACCGCCGACAGCGGCAACAACCTCAACGACCTCGACACCGCCACGACGATCGTGCGCGGCCTGGCGGCCGAGAACGACATCGTCGTGGTGAGTTTCCACGGCGGCGCGGAGGGCAGCAAGGCCATCCACGTGCCCGACGGCCCCGAGTTGTTCTACGGAGAGGACCGCGGCGACCTGCGGCGCTTCGCGCGCGCCGTCGTCGACGCCGGGGCCGACCTGGTGCTGGGCCACGGACCCCACGTGCTGCGCGGCATCGAGGGCTACAAGGGGCGGCTGGTGGCCTACTCCCTCGGCAACTTCGCCACCTACGGCCGCTTCAACCTGTCCGGGAACCAGGGGGTCGGTGCCGTGCTCGAGGTCAGCCTCGCCCGCGACGGTAGCTTCGCCGGCGGCCGCCTGCTCGGAACCGTCCAGGAGGGCGAGGGCCGCCCGGTGCCTGATCCGCAGAACCGCGCCGCCGACCTCGTGCGCGTGCTCAGCGCCGAGGACTTCCCGGGATCGGGCGTGCAGGTCGCGCAGGACGGGACCATCCGGTTGCGGTGAGCCGCGACCGGGTTCTACCCCCAGTCGTCGTCGTCGCCCGTCGGCACGCCGGCACCACCCACCGGGTTGCCGCCCTCGTCGTCTTCTTCGTCGTGACGGCGCTTGCCCTTCCGGCGCTCCCACTCCTGGGCCTTGCGGGTGCGCTCTTCCTCGAACTTCGCGTCTTCGGCACGCCGACGGCCGCCGAAGCCGCCGCCCGCCCCGCCGCCGCCGCCGCCCCAGCGATTGCCGCCACCGCCGCCACCGCCGCCCCCCCGGTTCCCGCCCGGGGCGCCGCCCATGGGAGGACCATCGTCAAAATCCCAGAAGCT
>CAYHRZ010000339.1:0-6132 GCA_964359125.1 uncultured Klebsiella sp.
GGCCCGCCGCGCCGCGGACCAACGTGCTCGCCGGCGCCACGCTCCGCGCCGCCACCGCGCGCGCGGCCGAGGCCGCCGCCACCGGGGCGCCCGCGAGCAAGGCCGCGCGCCGCGGCAAGGCCGTGAAGGCCGTCCCCACCGAGGCGCCCACGCCGGCTGTTCCCCGCGCCAGCAGCGGCCCCGCCCGCCCGTCCACCGGCTGCGTGGCGGTGGACCTTCCCGGCCTGCTCCGCGCGCTCTCACCCAGCGGCAAGCCGATCGTCGTCAACCACTGGGCCACCTGGTGCGACCCCTGTGTCGACGAGTTGCCGAGGCTGGTGCGCGCCGCCGCGGGCGTGGCCGAGATCGGGGAGTTCCTCGGCGTGTCCTGGGACCTCTTCGACCACCCGGGCGACGCCGACGAGCGGGCCCGGCAAGTGGCTGGTTTCGCCGACTCGGTGGGCGTCGGCTACGGTTCCGTGTTGTTCGACGGCGAGCCGCGCGCGCTGTTCGAGGCGTTGAAGCTTGACAGTGAGCTCATCCCGCAGACCCAGGTCATCGCCCCCGACGGCACGGTCGTGTGGAAGAAGAACGGCGTCATCGACCACGACGACGTGTTCCCGTTGATTCGCGCCGTGAAAGCGGCCGCAGGAGGCAAGTCCTAGATGCGCTGGTGGATCCCGGTCACGACGCTGGCCATCTTCGTTGGCTGTCCCAAGAAGCCGCCCGAGCCGCTGGTTCCCCCGGGCCACGTCACCATCATGCACACCAACGACCTGCACGGTCACTACCTGCCGGAGCGGGCGGACTGGCTGCCCGGCGAGCCCGAGATCGGCGGCTTCGTGCGGCTGGAGCAGGAGCTACGCGCGCTCCGAACCGAACGCGGTCGCGAGAACACGTTGTTGCTCGACGGGGGCGACATCCTCACCGGCACCCCGCTCACGGCGTTGGAAGAGGAGGGCGCGCGGGGCACGCCGATGCTGCGCTTCATGGAGGCGCTGGGCTACGACGCCTGGGTGGTGGGCAACCACGAGTTCGACCGGGGCTTGGAAAATCTCAAGGTCCTGGCCGGGAAGTCCACCTTCGTCACGCTGAGCGCCAACCTCCGCGAGAAAGATGGAAAGACGCCGCTGTTGCCGAACCAGGGATTCAGCCACGTGTTCACCGTCAACGGCGTGCGGGTGGGCGTGATTGGCGCAACCACCGACTCGCTCAAGGGCCTGGTGAGCCCCACCGACTGGGCGCGCATGTCGCCGCTGCCGGTGGCCGAGGCGGTGGCCGCCGAGGTGGCGCGACTGGACCCCGCCACCGACGTGCTCGTCGCGCTCACCCACGTGGGCCTCGACGCCGACAAGAAGCTGGCCGCCTCGGTGCCCGCGCTGGATCTCATCGTGGGCGGGCACAGCCACACGCCGATGAAGGAGGCCGCGCGGGTCGGCGACACCTGGATCGTGCAGGCGGGCAGCTACAACCGGCAACTGGGCGTGGTCGACATCGACGTGGCCAACGACGCGATCAGCGCGTTCCGGTACGAGTTGCGCGACCTCACCCCGGAAACGGCGGTGGGCGAGCCCGACAAGTCGGTGGCGGCGCTGGCCGCCCACTACAAGGAGAACATCGACACCACGTACGGCGAAGTGCTCGGCCGCGCGCCCGCCAAGCTCGGCAAGGACTACCACCACGAGAGTCCGCTTGGCCGCTGGATCACCGACGCGCTTCGCCTGGCGGCGAAGAGCGACCTGGCGTTCTACAACGGCGGTGGCCTGCGGGCGGAGATCCAGGCCGGCGAGGTGACGCGCCGGCAGCTGTTCGAGTGTTTCCCCTTCGAGAACCCGGTCTACACTTTCTCGGTCACCGGCGAGCAACTGGTGGCGTTGTTGTTGCGGAACGCCGCGGCCGACGCGGCGGAGTCGCGGGCCTACCTCTCCATCTCCGGCGCAGCCTGGACCTGGCGGGTCAACGCGGGCGCCCCGGAGCTGGTGGCGGTGAGCGTGGGCGGCCAACCGGTGGACCTCGCGCGCACCTACACGGCGGCGGCCAGCTCCTACGTGGTGGACCAGTGGGAGAAGTTCCTCGCCGCACAGCCGGTGGACCCCGCGCCGGTGGGCATCAACGACTTCGAGGCGGCGGTGGCCTTCGGCAGGGCCCAGGGCTTCAACGACAGCGGTGCCCGTCGCGGCATGCGGGTGGAGTAGGGGGGCCGGCCAGGGCGCAGTTGGCGGCGCGACGTGGGCCGTTTCGCGGGCTGTGTTAGCGTCGCGACGACGCCGGTCGATCGACCGATCTTTCCTTTCACACCGCCGGCGCTCGTGGGTCGAAGCAGCATGAAGTACCTCCCCCTGGCTCTCCTCCTCCTCGCCTGCGCCGAAAAACCCCGTCCCGGCGCGGACGCCTCCGAGTTCGTCTACGAGCCCACCTGCGACAACGCGGAGGAGAGCGTGGTGATCGAGGGCGAGGTGACCTGGGCGGCAGACGTGGGGGCCATCGTGATGGAGAAGTGCACTGGCTGCCACGTCGAGGGGGGGATCGCCCCCTTCGCGCTCGACAGCTACGCCGCCGCCTCGCCGATGGCCAGCGCGATGGCGGGCGCGGTGCTCGCGAAGCGCATGCCGCCTTGGCCGCCCTCTTCCTGCGGCGACTGCCAGTCCTTCGAGCACGACCGCAGTCTGACCGACGAACAGATCGCCACCATCGCCGCCTGGGCCGACCAGGGCGCGCCCGAGGGCGGGAGCGCCGAGCTCGAGCCCAGGCAACTGGCGGCGCTCGAGCGGGAAGACGCCATCGTGAGCTGGGAGGGCGCCGACTACACCCCGAGCGACGCGGGGAGTGACAGTTACCGGTGCTTCCTGGTCGATGCCCCCTCGGCCACCGACGCCTATTTCACGGCCTACGAGGTCCGGCCCGGCAACCCGCAGGTGGTGCACCACGTCTTGATCTACCACCCCAACACCGAGGCGGCGGTCGCCGACGCCGAGGACCTCGACGCGCTCGACGACGAGCTTGGCTACGAGTGTTTCGGCGGTGCCGGGGTCAGCTCCGAGCCGCTGGTGGCCTGGGCGCCCGGCGGCGGCGCCACGGTGTACCCCGAGGGCACGGGCCTGCCGATCGCGGGCGGGCGCCCGCTCATCTTGCAGGTGCACTACAACACCGGCAACGGCACCGGGCCGGACCACACCGAGGTGGCGATCACGGTGGAGGACGACGTGGAAACCCCGGCGGTGCTCGCGCGCATCAACAACACCGAGTTGGAACTGCCGCCCGGGCAGGAGGCCGTCACCGACAGCTACGAGGTGCCGATCAACCAGGACATCAAGGTGTGGGGCGTGCTCCCGCACATGCACGAACTTGGCCAGTCGATCCAGCTCACCGCGGGAGCCGGTAGCGACGAGACCTGCATGATCGACATCCCCGACTGGAACTTCCACTGGCAGGGCATGTACCTCTACACCGAGCCGGTCACCGTGACCTCGGGTTCGACGGCCCGGATCACCTGCGTCTTCGACACCACCGACCGCACGGAGACGACGGTTTTCGGCGAGAACACCAGCGACGAGATGTGCCTGGCGTTCGTCTACGTCACCGGGGCGTAGCGGGGCGCGGGCCTCAAATCGCGCGCCGTTGTCCCCCGGGACGGCCGGTCGCCGTGTCACTGTTACCGGAGACTGCACCATGCTGTTGCTCGTCGCCTGCACGACGGCCGACCCGTCCACTGCCGACGCCCCCTCCAGCTTCGCTGACTGCGATCCTACCGTGGCCGACGACGTCCCCGACTTCTACAAGACGTACTTCGCCTGCACCGACGTCTCGATGGAGGGCGACGGGGTGGTGTTGGCCACCGAGTCACTCCCGCCTTACGACACGTACTACTACGGCGAGGGGCACGACAACTACGCGGACTGGGACGACCGGGGCGGCGACTACTACGCCAACCCCAACGTGATCGCGGCCCTGGCGGTGCGCATTGTCATCCCAGCCGACCCCGAGTCCCGGGGACTCACCATCGACGCCGAGCTCGTCGACCACGAGATGGCGACCAGCGACGACGAGTACCCCGCTGGCGTCGCCGGCGTGGCACCCGACAGCGTGGCCAACTTCAACGCGACGGCGGGGCCGGGCGACTCCATCTTCGACGAGCAGTACACCTTCGACGAGTGGGGCGCCCACCCGACGCAATTCGGTGAGTACCACCACCACGGCGAGAACGAGGGCGCCCTGGCTGCGCTCGCTTACCTCGGTCGCGACGAGACGTTGTACGGGATCATGTGCGACGGCACCGTGATCCTTGGCTGCGACGAGCTCGACGGCAGCTCGGTCGACGAGGCCACCCTGGACGCGCAGGACGGCCACGTGGGCGACATCGCCGACGCCGACGGCACGGTGCACTTTTCCGCGCGGTACCACGCGCACGCCTGTGCCGACTACGGGAACTTCGGATTGTTCCCGGAGATCCAGTACTACGAGTTGTGCGACTCGGCGCCGACGTTGTAGCCGCACCGATCGTGGGCGTTCGCGGCCCCGAGGCGGCGGTCGCGGGTACTACTTGGGTCCCGTACGGGGCGTGGCGGCGAGCGCGCCCGCCGGGATCCACCCCCGGACGGTGCAGGTGCGGGTCTCTGGCCCTTCGCCGGACCGGTCGATCACCTGCCGCGGGACCTCGACGAAGGCGAAGTCCCCGGCCTGGTGCCATACCGTCACCGCGACGCCCGCCGCGACCTCCTCGGTCACCGGTGACGTCGCCACGCGGCCCGCGCGCACGCTCAGCGCGGTCGGCGCGGCGTGGCGCTCCGCCGGCGCGACCGGGTCCCGGGTGACGCAGCGAGCCCCCCGGGGCGCCGGCTTGGACTCCTCGCCCCAGAAGTGCCAGGGGTTGGCGTGGACGCGGACGATGCCGTCGAGGGCGCTGCCCTTGCCGGTGATCACCTCGGCCTCCCCGAGGTGCGGGGCCCACCCAGCGAACCACAACCAGCCGTCGATGCCCTCGGCTTCGAGCACCGCCGTGGTGTAGCCGCAGGCGTCGGTGCTGGGCATCGCCAGGGCTTCGAACACGCCGGAGGGCACGAAGCCGGGGAGCCGGGCGGCCACCCGGCGCTCCTCCACCGTCGGCAGATCACGGTCGCGACACGCCTGCATGTCGCCGACGACGTCGTCGATCACAAAGCCCCCGAGCCACACCTCGCCTTCGCCGAGGGGGTACACGCCGGACTCGACCCGGAGGGGGACGGCGAAGGCGAGCGAACTGAGGAGCATCGTGTCCCCCGTAGCCTGCCCGCCGGCGGGCACGCGTCTGCCCTGCCGCTAGTGCCCCCCCGGGGCCCGGTTCTTCGGCCGCGCGTTCCAGATCGTGGCGCACAGCACCAGCCCCACCGCCGCCACCGGCAACATCGCGCCGGGCCAGATCGACCAGTTCAGGGGGTCCTTGGCCTCTTCGCCCTTAGGCAACATCCGGCTGTAGAGCAGCGCCTGGGTGCCGGTCCCGAGGTACACGAAGCCGTCGATGATGCCCGTGACGAGCCCCGCGCTCTTGGTGCCGCCAAAGTCCATCGACGCCGTGCCCGAGAGCATCCCGTGGACGCCGATCACGCACAGGCTCATGAACACCACGCACCACCCGAGCGCGGGGTGCCCGAGGGTGAAGAACGCCCCGATCGTCCCCAGCATCAGCCCGCCGTAGAGCACGCTCGACACCGGTCCGCGTCGCGATCCAAAAACGTGATCGGAGATGAACCCGGCGAACACCCCGCCGGTGATGCCCGCGATGCACAACAAGAGGCCCCAGTTCTCGTAGACCAGGGAGCCGTCGTCGCCCACGGCCTTGGCGTAGAGCCGGTATTGTTTCATCACCGCCTGCCGCAGGAAGCCCGAGCAGAACTCGATGCCGACGATGATCCAGATGATCCGCTGCGAGAACATCCGCTTGAGCACGTCGAGGAACGGCGGCGTCCCGGTTTGCCCGCTGGTGGCGTCGCCGGTGTCGAAGTCGGCGAAGCCGGCGGCGGCGGGCGAGTCGCGGACCAGGAGTACGGTGCTGAGCACGCACCCCCCCAGGACCGCCGAGGGCACCCAGAAGGCGAACTCGTAGCCGAGGCCCCTGGCCAGCGCGAGGCTCCAGTCGTACGAGAAGTAGAGGCCCAGCGAGATGAGGATGCCGAAGAG
>CAYHRZ010000340.1:0-6121 GCA_964359125.1 uncultured Klebsiella sp.
CATAGTGAGTGATCCACGGCGTCAGTCTAGCCACGCCGGGCCCTAGCGTCTTGCTCGCCTACTCCGGCGCCGCCTCGGTGGCGGCCCGCTGCACCTTGAGGTCCTTGTCGTGCTTGAGGACCTCCACCTCGGGCAGCTCGGCGGTGTCCGCGGGGTCGAGCCGCTGCAGGGCGCGTAGGGCTTGCAGGCGCACGCCGGCGTCGGCGTCGGCCAGGAGCTTGACGATCGGCGCCCAGCTCCCGTCGATCTCCATCCAACCCGCCGATCGCGCCGCCTCGGCGCGGACCACCGGGTCGGTGTCGGCCAGCGCCGTGACCACCATGGCGTCGAGCACCTCGTGCCCCTCCACCCACGGGCAGGTTTCCGCCGCGGCGGCCCGCACCGGTGCGGCCTTGTCGGCGAAACCCAGGCGCACGATGCTCACCGCGTTGGCCGGGGGCGCGCGACGGGCGACCTGGACCATCATGGAGCGGGTGGAAACGTCGGTCTCCTCGGGCAACATCGAGAGCACCACCGGCGACCAGTCGCCGCCCGTGCGCACCAGCGCTTCCACCAGCGCCACCCGCACGTCGACCGGCTCGCCGCCCCAGGTGAGCCGCGCCAGCAACGGACCCGCCGCCGACGGGGTTTCCAGCCGCGGGTCCATGAACCGCTTGGCGGGCACCCGCGTGGCGGTGGGCTCGATCGTCCACGCCGCCGCCGCCACCGACTGGTCGTACTGCCAGGCACGCACGTCCAGCGCGGTGACCCGCTTTCGCCAGTCGCTACCGGCCTCCCAGGCCTTCAGCGTGCTCTCGCTGGCGTCGCGCACCAGCGCCTCCCGCTCCGACACGTACTCGGCGTCGGGGGTGCCAGCGACCCCCATGCCGGAGGCGACGAGCACCGCGTGGAAGAACACGACCATCGGACGCTTGGTGTAGCCGCCCGCAGACAACGCGGTTGTAAGGCTTGGTCACCGGGCGTCGCGGCGCCCCCCGCGTCAACAACCGTCACCCTCGACCGCACTTTTACAGCCGAAACGACGGCCGGGGACTAGTCACTGCCGGCCACTGGGAACTCGATGCGCCTGTCCCTCGCCCTCGTCCTCGGGTTCATCCTGGCCTGCTCCGCAGGCGGGGAGGGCGACGAGAAAGGCAAGGACAAGGGCGACAAGAGTCCCCCCGCTGATCCCCGCACGCTGGTGGACGTGGTCGAGGTGGCCCTGGGCACCGTGGGCGACCACGTGGTGGCCAGCGCCGCCGTGGAGTCGGAAGCGCAGGCGGCGCTGGTGCCGGAGACGACGGGCGTGGTGACCGGCATCTACGCCGAGGAGGGCGACGCCGTCACCAAGGGGCAACTGCTCGCGGTCATCGCCTCGCCGCAGCTCGACGCCGCCTACGAGCGCGCCAGCGCCGAGCTGGAGCGCACCAGCGCCGAGGCCGAGTCTGCCGAGCGCCTGTTCCAGCAGGGCGCCATCGCGCGCAGCGAGCTCGACGTGGCCCAGCGCGCTCTCGCCGGGGCCCGCACCGCGCACCAGGAGGCGAGTCAAACCCGCGGCTTCACCCGGTTGGAGAGCCCCATCAACGGCGTAGTCGCGACACGTACGATTCGTTTCGGCGAGACGGCCGGCCCCACACCTGCGTTCACCATCGTCGACCCCGGGCAGTTGAGGGTGGTGGTGGCGTTGCCGGAGCGCGACCTCGCCCGGGTGTCCGTGGGACAGCCCGCCACGGTGGTGAGCGCCTACGACGAGGCCGTGGGCGCCACCGGACAGGTGGTGCGGGTGGCCCCGGTGGTCGACACCCAGACCGGCACGGTGCGGGTCACGGTGGCGCTGGACCCGAGCCAGAGCGTGCTCCGGCCCGGGCAGTACGTTTCGGTCCGCATCGAGGTGGCGCGGCACGACGGAGTCCTCACCGTGCCCCGGCGGGCGGTGGTGTGGGAAGAAGGCCGCGCCTACGTCTACACGCTCCTGGAAGGGCCCCCTCCCGAGGAAGAGGGCAAGGAGATGGACGAACCCAAGGAGAAGGAGGAAGAGAAGAGCGCCTGGTCCTTCGACTTCGGGGGCGGCGACGAAGAAGAGGAGGAGCCGGAGGTCCCGGGCCCCTACCGTCGCGCGCACCGCGTGCCCGTCACCCTCGGCTACGAAGACGGTGTCCTGGCCGAGGTGATCGAGGGCGTGGCGCCCGGTGAACAGGTGGTCACGGTGGGCAACCAGGCCCTGCGCGACGACGCCCGCGTGCGCCTGCCCACGGACCCGGTGATGGCCAAGGCGAACGAGGCCGCCGAGGCGGAGCCCAAGCCCGAGGGCGGCTAGCTCGTGGCCTTCTACCGGTGGGTGGTCGTCCACCCGGTGGCGGTGTGGATGCTCACCGCCGCGGTGGTGGTGTTTGGCTACGTGTCGCTGGTCCAGCTCCCCCTGGACCTGATGCCCGACATCTCCTACCCCACCGTCACCGTGCGGACCGAGTACGACGGCGCGGCGCCGGAAGAGGTAGAAACTCAGGTGAGCCGCCCCATCGAGGAGGCGCTCTCGACCGTGGAAGGGGTGGTGTCCATCGAGTCGCGCAGCCGCGCGGGCATCTCCGACGTGGTGCTGGAGTTCGACTGGGACACGTCGATGGGCGCGGCCATGCAAGACGTGCGCGAGCGCATGCAGACGACGTTCTTGCCGGACGGCGTGCCCCGCCCGTTGATCCTCCGCTACGACCCCTCGCTGGCGCCGATCCTGCGGGTGGCGCTGACCGGCGACACGGACGAACTCTCGCTCCGCGAGGTGGCGGAGAAAGACGTCAAACGCCGGCTGGAGGCGCTGGACGGGGTGGCGGCGGTCACCGTGCGCGGGGGGCTGGAGCGGCTGGTCCTCGTGGAGGCCCGCGAGGACTGGCTGGAAGCGCGGGGCATCACGCTGGACCAGCTGCGCACGACGCTGGCGGCGGAGAACGTCAACGTGGCCGGCGGGCTCGTCCGCGAAGGAGAAAACGAGTACCTCATCCGCACCCTCAACGAGTTCCGCTCGGTGCGCGACGTGGAGGAGCTGCGGGTGGTGCGTCCCGACGGCGCCCGCGTCCGGATCGGCGACGTGGCCACCGTGCGCGAGGGGCACGCGGACCGCGAGGTGGTGGCGCGGCTGGGCGGCAACCCGGCGGTGGAGGTGGAGGTCTACAAGGAAGCCGACGCCAACCTGGTGCAGGTGGCGCGGCGAGTGAAGATGGCGCTAGAACCCCCGGAGCCGAGTTTGGGTGACGACGGCGACGCGCCCGCCGTGGCCAGCGCCCTCCCCGAGGGCGTCACGGCGGCGGTGCTCGACGACCAGGCCCGCTTCGTGGAGGCGGCGCTCGACAACCTGGTGGGCGACGCCTGGCTCGGCGGCCTGCTCGCGATCCTCGTCACCTTCGTGTTCCTCCGCGACTGGCTCACCACCAGCATCATCAGCACCGCCATCCCCATCTGTCTCTTCGCCACCTTCGGCGTGATGTACGTGGGGGACCTCTCGCTCAACCTGATGTCGCTCGGCGGCCTTGCGCTGGGCGTGAGCATGGTGATCGACAGCGGCACGGTGGTACTCGAGGCCGTACAAACCCACCTCGACGCTGGGAAGTCGCGAATAGAGGCGGCGATCGCCGGCACCGCCGAGGTGGCCACCGCCGTGGTGGCCAGCGTGCTCACGGGCGTGGCCGTGTTCTTCCCGATCGTGTTCGTCGAGGGCGTGGCCGGGCAGATCTTCGGCGACCTCGCGCTCACGGTGGTGTTCTCGTTGTTGTCGTCGCTGGCGGTGGCGCTCTTGTTCATCCCGATGCTCGCCGCGCAGACCATCCGCCTGCCCGATCCACCTGCCCGGGCCCGCGACATCGCGTCGTCGTCCCCCACGAGCGCCTGGCGGCAGTTCGCCACCCGTCGCAAGCTGTGGGCGTGGCCCTGGGCCCTGGCTCGCTTGCTGCTGCACGGTGTCCTGTCCACCACCGCCAACCTCTTCGCCACCGCCAGCGGGTGGATGCTCTGGGCCGGGTTCCGGGGGATCGCCGCCGCCTTCGCGGTCTTCAACCGCGCCACGGTGTGGCTGGCCGACCGCTTCCTGGTGTTCTACACCGCCGCCGAGGCGCTGTTTGGGCGGGTGCTGCTGGCGTCGTTGCGCCGCCCGGGGCGGGTGCTGGGCGCGAGCACGGCGCTCTTCCTGGGCTCCCTCTGGGCGTTTGGCGACGTGGGCGCGGAGCTCATCCCCGACGTGCACCAGGGGCGCTTCACCGTGGAGGTGGCGCTGCCGGTGGGCACCCCGCTGGAGCGCACCGACGCGCTGCTCGCCCAACTCGAAGCCGACGTCCGCGAACTCCCGGGCGTGGCCACCGTCTACACGGTGGTGGGCACCGAGCGCCGGGCCGACAGCAAGAGCGACGAGGGCGAGAACACCGCGCGCGTCCTGGTGGAGTTGACCCCCGGGGGCAACCTGGAGGCCCGCGAGGCGGCCACGATGGACAGCATCCGCCTCGTGCTCGACGACTTCCCGCGGCTCACCTCGCGATTCACCCGCCCGGCGCTCTTCTCGTTCCACACCCCGGTGGAGTTGGTGCTCTTCGGGCAGGACCTGCGCGCCCTGCGCGTCGCCGCCGACCGGGGCGCCGTCGCCATGGCGGAGGTCGACGCCCTCTCCGAGGTGCGCTCGTCGCTAGGCGCCGGCTACCCCGAGGTGCGGGTGGTCTACGACCGCGAGCGTCTCGCGGCGCTGGGCATCGGCGTGGGCGACGTGGCCGGGGCGGTCCGGGCGAAGGTGCAGGGGGAGCGCCCCACGCGCATCGCCGAGGGCGAGCGGCGGGTGGACTTGCTCGTGCGCCTCGACGAGGCCGACCGCGACTCGCTCGCGGCGCTGGCGGCGATGAACGTCAACCCCCGCATCACCCCCCCCGTGCGCCTCGACGCCGTCGCGGATCTCAGCGAGGAGGAAGGCCCCTCCGAGGTGCGCCGGATCGACCAGCGCCGCGCGGTGATCCTCTCGGCCGACGTGCTCGGCATCGACCTCGCCGGTGCCTCCGAGGCGGCAGCGCGGGCCGTGGCCCAGACCCGTCCCCCGGCGGGGGTGGAGGTGGAAGTCGCGGGCCAGAACCGCGAGCTGGAAACGTCGCTGGGCTCGCTGAAACTCGCGCTTGCCCTCGCCATCTTCCTCGTCTACGTGATTATGGCGAGCACGTTCGAGTCGCTCCGCGACCCGCTGGTGATCCTGTTCTCCGTCCCCCTGTCGCTGGTGGGGGTGGCGGGCGGCCTGTGGCTGACCGGCAACGCGGTGAGCGTGGTCGTGTTCATCGGCCTCATCGTGCTCGCCGGCGTGGTGGTGGCCAACGCGATCGTGCTGGTCGACGCCATCTCGCGCCTGCGACTGGAAGGACTGTCGCTCGACGACGCCATCCCCCGCGCGGCCGCCACCCGCCTCCGCCCCATCCTCATCACCGCGCTGAACTCGGTGCTGGGCCTCGCGCCCCTGGCCATGGGCTTCGGCGAGGGCCAGGAGATGCAGCGACCGATGGCGATCACCATCATCTTCGGCCTGGCGAGCAGCACGTTTCTCACGCTGGTGGTGATCCCGGTGGTGTACCGCATCGCCGCGCGGTGGACGGAGCGGGCGTGAAGGCCACCGACCTCATCCCGCGGTTCTCCGTGGGCAGGCCGGTGACGGTGGTGACGCTGTTCTGCGTGGTGATGGTGGTCGGCGTCATCGCGGCGCTGCGGATCCCGTTGCAGATGATGCCCTCCGGCTGGTCGCCGCCCCACCTCTGGTTGTGGGTGCCCTACGAAGACAGCACGCCGCTGGAAACCGAGGCGCGCATCGTCAAGCCGCTCGAGGAGCAACTGTCGACGGTGGCGGGCATCAAGCACCTGGAGTCGGAGTCCAAGAGCAACAACGCGCAGCTGTCGATCGAGTTCTCCGCCGACACCGACATGGACGAGGCGGAGGCCCGCGTCGGTGCCTGTGTCGATGCCCTGCGCCCAGGCTGCGCGCATGAATTCGTGTAACAGCTCGGCGGCCCGGCCGCACTCGCGCGCCCATGGCAACAGCGAGAACGCGCGCTCGACCGGGCGGCCGACGGGATCGCAGATCCGGCCGAACGCGACGCCCGCGTCCTCCGCCTCGCGCTTCGTGTCGAGCCCGATG
>CAYHRZ010000341.1:0-4226 GCA_964359125.1 uncultured Klebsiella sp.
CGGAATGCCTCCGAGACGTGGACGCGCGCCGGCTCGCCGTGCGACTCCATGCGGCTGGCGGTGTTCACGGTGTCGCCCCAGAGGTCGTAGGCGAACTTCCGCTCGCCGATGATGCCGGCCACCACCGGGCCGCTGTGCACGCCGATGCGGATCGCCAGCGCGCCGTCGCGCGCCGCCGGGAGGGCCGCGAGCGCGTCGCGCATGTCGAGCGCCATCCGGCCGAGCACCTGCGCGTGATCCGGTCGCGACTCGGGAACGCCTGCAACCACCATGTACGCGTCGCCGATGGTCTTGATCTTCTCCAGCCCGTGCTCGGCGGCGAGGCGGTCGAAGGTGGAGAACACCGAGTTGAGCAGGTTCACCAGCTCCGTGGTGCTCAGCCGCTGCGAGAGTGGGGTGAAACCCACGATGTCGGCGAACAGCACGCTCACGCCCCCGAACTGGTCGGCGATGGTGATCTCGCCGCCCTTCAGGCGCCGGGCGATGGGCGCGGGCAGGACGTTCAGCAGCAACTTCTCGCTGCGCGCCCGCTCGGCCTCCAGCTCCGACTCGGCGCGGCGGGTGACCATGTCGAAGTAGGCGATGACGAACAAGACCGCGAAGAGGGTGCCGACGACGTTGGCGGCGTGCAGCACGTCCAGGGCCCCGGCGGGGGCCGCGACCAGCGGGGCGTGGGTGTGGGTGTACCAGTATAGGAGTGGTGTCGCGACACAGGGATACGTGACGGCGATCCAGCGCAGGGCGCGGTCGGTGGGCTTGAACACCAAGAACGGCGTGGTGACCAGCGGGAAGTAGTAGAACAGGAATCCCGAGCCCCAGCCGAGGATCACCTCGATGGCGGCGACGTGGATCGCCACTTCGGCGTAGGCGATGGCCATTGCCAGGCGCGGCAGGCCACGGCGGAGCAGGAACGAGGCCAGGACGAAGGTGGCCACCGCCGCCGCTGCGCTCCACGCGAACTGCGGCAGGCCGATGGCCACGTACACCACGCCGTGCAGGGCGTGGACGAGGCCGCCGACCACCGGCATGACGCCCCGGATGGTCTCCAGCTTGGCCTTGCCTGGGGCCAGGCCCTCGCGCACGCGGGTGAACGGGAGCGAGAGCCAGGACGCCATGGCCGGAGCGTATCCGCAGCGGTCCGGCGCGGTCGGGTGGCCGGGGTGGGAGGGACTGGGCGGCATAGGCTCCGCCGGTGACCCTCCGCGCGCGGCTATCGATCACGCTGGCGCTCCTGGGGCTCGCCCTGGCCGCCGCCTGGGCCCGTCGCTGGGTGGGGCTGGTCCGGGGCGTGGCCCTCCTGGGGCGTGACTACCGCGAGGTGGACCTGGGCCAGAAGCTGGGATTCCCGGTCGGGTTCAACCACCTCACCGTCGCCACTCTCCCGGCCGAGGAGCGCTACCCGCCGCTGGTCGCGGCCGCGAAGGTGCTGGTCGTGGCGGCGCTCTCCGCGCGGGTCGGAGGGGGCGACACCGGGGAGCGGCCGGCGACGGCTGCCTCGAGCCCGCTGCGGAGCGCGTACCGCTGGCTGGGCACCCCGGCGCTGGCCGACCCGTCCTGGCTCGGCGACGAGGCGATGGGCTGGTTGCGGCTGGCGGGGCCCAACGCGGGGTGGATCACCCGGGGGGGCGAGGGCGTGGTGCTCGACTACCGGGCGCTGCTGGCGGGGGTCCCGTCGGCGGCGGGGCGGTTCCTGACACCCTGCCGGGCACGTTTCACGACGACGGGCACCGGTTTGTTACTGTCGGGGATCGACCTCCTCGTCGACGGGGAGGCGGTGCGGGTGGGGCCCGGCGACGGCCCGGCCTGGCACCTCGCCAAGCTGCACCTTCAGTCGGCGGACCTCTTCGTCCACGAGGTGGTGAGCCACTTCCTCTGGACCCACTGTCACGCGGAGCACGTGATCCTCGCGAGCGCGAAGCTCCCGGCGGGTCACCCGGTCCGCGCCCTGCTCGCGCCCCACTTCGCCTTCACGCTGGTGGCCAACGAGAACTCGGGGCGGGTGCTGCTCGGCGAGGGGGGCGTGTTCGACCGGCTGTTCTCGGCGGGCTGGGCGGGGACCCGGGCGCTGTTGTCGCGGGGTGCGGCGGCCTGGCGTTTTTCCCGGATGGTGCCCCGGCTCGACGCCGAGGACCGGGGCCTCGGGGACCTGCCGGTCTACCCCTGTCGCGACGACGCCGCGCTCTTGTGGGACGCGCTCGCTACCCGGGTACAACGGGCGAAGTTGCCGCTGGACGACGCCACCCGCGCGTGGGCGGCGGACCTGCGGCGGCGGTTCGGCGCGGACCTCCCGGAGGTGGGCGACGAGGGGGCGCTGGCGCTGGTGGTCACCGCTTGCCTGTTCACCACCGTGCGCCACACCCTGGTCAACGCGGGACAGTACGAGCACTTCGGCTACCCGCCCCACTGGCCCTCGATGTTGTGCCGCCCTTTCCCCGGCGACCTGTCCCTCGTGACCGACGACTACGTTCGCGCGTCGCTGCCGCCACCGTCGGTGCAACTCGACGCCGCGCGGGCCACCTACGCCTTCTCGATCCAGTTCAACCGGCTCGGCCCCCCCGGCGACGATCTCCGCGCGGTGCAGGCCGAGATCGAGCGCCGGAATGCCACCCGCTGGCGGCCCTACCGGGTGGCGGAGCCGGGGCGGGTATCGAACAGCGTCAACGCCTAGGTTGGTGCCGGGGTCAGCGCGGTGACCCAGGGCGCGATGAACCGCGCCACCACGGGCCTGTCACCACGGGCAACGCGCCACGGTGCCCCGCTACTCGCGCCGCGGCCCCGGTCGGATGCGCTGGGTGCGGGCATAGATCGACGCCCGGTAGTAGGCCAGGGCGTTGGGATCGTCGGGCCGGGTGGCGCGGAAGTAGCCCAGCGACTCGGGACAGTGCGCGATGTTGAACGCCAGCGCCTCGGTTTGCGTGGGCAGCAGCGCCGACTCCGCGACGACCTCGGCCAGCGCGTGCCAGGGCGCGGTCCAGGCCACGGCCGAGTCGTAGGCGGGGTCCCCGGCGGGTGCGGCCTTCTGGAACTGGCCCTGGAGCCGGTAGGGAACGGGAGCGCGGCCCAGGCGCGCGGCGTACTCGGCGCGCAGGTAGTCGGCGCGGCGGTTCTCGCCCTCGCGCCGCTCGTGGTCCCACGGCGCCTTGCGGTCCACCTCGTCGAGCAGGTGGGAGCCCTCGCTGTGGGCAGGTACCAGGCGGTACCGCACCAGCCACAACTCGCCCTCGCGGTCCAGCCACCGATAGGTGAGCTGGGCGTAGTAACCAAGCTCGGCGTAGCTCCCGGGCGCGCGCACCAGGGCGCAGGTGGCCCCGAGGTGGTGCCGCGGGCTGCGTGCCAAGAGCGCTTGCAGCCCGGCTTTGCCCTTGAGGTTGGCCCTCACGAACTGCAAGAACGACGTGGTGTCCCAGAAAGCCGACACCAGCCCGGTGTTCATCGGCAGGTCCAGGCGGTCGGCGCCGTCGACCAGCGAGATGCTGGCGGAGCGGATGTCGAGCATGGCGTCGTCTTCGCGGGCGAGGTTGGCGTGGCGCAGCGACATGGCGAAGCGCCGGCCGGGGCGGAAGAAGGGGTTGGTGGGCACGCCGGGGCCGGGGTTGGCCACCGCGTGGCCGGAGGCGCCCACGCCGAGCGGGTGGGTGGGACGGCGCTTGGATCGCCGCGCCCGCTTGGCAAACAGCTTTGACAGGACCGTGAGCCACAGCCACAGCCGCAAGAGGCCGAACCACAAGAGCGGCCGGGCCGGCAAGGGTCCGGGGGGGAAGTCGGGCGTCATGCGCTGATGCTCAGGGACAGGCGGGAGGGGAGGGCCACGACGTAGGGCACGTCGCGCCCAGCGTTACGACGCTCTAGCTCGGACTCCACGCCGCGGAGGCGTTCCAGGAAGGCCCGGTACCGTTCCAGTGCGTTGCCGGACAGGTAGCGATCGGCGTGGTCCCCCCAGGCGTTGTAGCGGGTGGAGAAGCCGTAGGTGGCGAGGATGGCGTTGAGGGTGATGCCCACGTTGGGCAGGGCGTCGACCAGGGTTTGTTCGGTGACGCTGGCCTTGTCGACCGGGAAGGGGATCGACATGATGGGTGGCGACGAGGGCGGGAAGCCGTACCACTGGAACTGCGGCGCGTTCACGAGGTCGTGCTGCACCACCTGGAACAACGTCGCGGTGACGACGAGGCGCAGCACCGCGATGCAGGGGCGGTCCGGAAACCCCCGGTCGCCCAGGGTCGCGCCGA
>CAYHRZ010000341.1:4236-6110 GCA_964359125.1 uncultured Klebsiella sp.
CGCGCCGAGGTCCGCGAGCCACGCCACGGCCTCCGGGTCCGACGCGACCGCGTCGTCGTCCGCGTACCAGTCGTCCACGAAGCCCTCGGCCAGTTGCCACAGCTCGTCCCACACCAGCAGGGCATCGTCGCGCCAGGGGTAGTCGGGCAGGTCGCCGACGTCGCGGCGGGCCACGTTCTCCGGCAGGACCTGTCGCCAGAAGTCCCACTCGCGGTTGCCGAACAGGACGGCCGCCGCCTTCCCCGGCGCGCCCGGCGAGAACTTCTCGTCGAAGTAGCCGCCATCGCCCATCAGTTGCAGGAGCCCGTTGCGGTTGAGGTTCAGGGTGTGCTCGAAGTGCAGCGCCAGGAGGCGCCGCAGCGGGTGGGCCGCCGCCAAGTTGAGGTGGGTGGCGAGGATCACCTTCTCCAGGTACACGTGGCACCACAGGTAGTGGGTGACCACCTCGTGCACCCAGATGTCGGCGTTCTGGTAGAACATCTTGGCGAGCATCCACGCGGGCCCGTCGGCGGGGGTGCTCACCGAGTAGCTGCCGTCGGCGCGCTCCAACCGGATGCCGCGCGCGGTCAACTTGCCGCTCTCGACGGTGAACACCGCCACGCAGGGGTGGCAGTGGCGACCATCCGTCCCGAAGGCGCCCTCCATCACCGGGCGGAAGTCGGCGGCGTACACCTCGTGGCCGTCGTCGATGCCCATCTCGACGAGCCCCAGCGCGGCGCGCTTCTCGGCGGCCGTCACGCGCTCGATCCAGGTGGGATTCGGGCCCTGGAGGCGCTGCCGCACGAACTCCTCGTCGCTCCGCCACCGCGCGGCCACGGCCGGGGTCCCGAGCGCGCCGTACACCGCCAGCACCTCGTCGAAGCTGCCCCACCGCGCTTCGCTCGACACGTCGATGCCGAACCCCACCTTGAGAAATGCCTTCGAGGCGGTGAGTTTCGGCGGGTAGGCCTCGGCGGCGGGCAGGTCGCGCAGGGTTTCGTGGTGCAGGTCCACGGTGATGCCGAAGTGCTTCGAGGTCGGGACCAGCGCGTACGCCGCCCGCGTGGCCTCGATCTCGGCCCGACGGTCCACGCCGCCCGGGAGCGCCATGGGCCCCGCCCACGCGGGCAGCTTGGGTGCGTGCAACAGCCCGGCCGCCACCCGCTGGGCCATGCTGAAAAACCACTTTGCGAGCCAGAAGCGCAGGGAGAGGGCGAGGGTCATGGGGCTCCAGCGGGGGCGAGGAAGGTGGCGAGGCGCTCGCGAGCGTAGGCGTGGCCGGCGTCGACGATGGCCCGGATCCGGCCGAATTCGAGCAGGCCGAAGTGGTCCACCGGGGGGCGGAGGTAGAGGTCCGCGTCGCGCTCCACGGCCCGCGCCCGCCCGGCGCTGGCGAGGGTGGCGGTGCGCATCATGATCTGGACGATGCTCGGCACCGAGATCGAGGTCCGGAAGGGGAGGACCCAGCTCCAGAACACCTGCCAGGGGGAGGGGATCGTGCCGATCGCGAAGGCACGCTCCTCGTCGGGGCTGACGTTCACCACGACCACCGTCCCCCGGCAGCGCTGGCGCATCACGTCGCCCGGCAGGTTGTTGACCACGCCGCCGTCGACCAGCACGCGGGTGCCGATGAGCATCGGCAAGACCACCCCCGGCAGCGCGCCGCTGGCCCGGGTGGCGGCCCACGCCAGGCCCCGGTCGTGGACGACCATCTCGGCGGTGGCGAGGTCGCACGACACCCCGAACCAGGGCAGCCACAGGTCCTCGATCTCGGTGTCCCCGAACGCCATCTTCGCGCTCTGCTCCACCCGCTTGCTGCGGAGCAGGCTCATCACGGGCACGGTGTACTCGGTGAAGGGCTTGATGCGGATGATGTCCTCGTTGAGCTGGATCAT
>CAYHRZ010000342.1:0-6103 GCA_964359125.1 uncultured Klebsiella sp.
CTCCGCGTCGACCCCCTCCCCGGGACAGGCGGGGCGCTGCGCGGCCTCTGCCTCGCGCAGCCACTGGGCGCGACCCGGTGTCCAGCCCACGCTGGCACCGGTGCGGCGCACCACCAGCAGGGTGTCGATCACGCCCTGGGCGGCCTCGTCGGCGATGGCCTTGAGCGGGATGGCCTTCGGCCCGCGCAGGCCCTCGTCGGCGGTGACCAGGACCCGGGCCCCGGCGTCGACGATGCGGTCGCGCAGCGCCCGCGCCGAGAAGCCCGCGAAAACCACGCTGTGCACCGCGCCGATGCGCGCGCAGGCGAGCATGGTCATCGCCAGCTCGGGGACCATCGGCAGGTAGATGCACACCCGGTCGCCCTTCTTGACACCGCTGGCCCGCAGCACGTTGGCAATCCGACACACGCGGTCGCGCAGCTCCCCGTAGGTGATCCGCTCCACCTCCCCGGGCTCATTCTTCGCCCACAAGATCGCCACCCGGTCCGCCGGGTGACGGTCCACGCAGTCGTAACAGGCGTTGAGCTTGCCGCCCTCGAACCAGGTGGTGCCCGGTCCGGCGCCGCCGCGCACCGAGCGCCAGGGGGCGAACCACGTGAGCATCGCCGCCTCGGCGGCCCAGTAGGCGTCGGCGTTGGCCAGCGAGCGGGCGTAGCGGGCCGCGCAGGGCTCGTGGCCGGCGACGAGCGCGGCCAGGTGGGGCTTGACGGGGATCATGCCATCCCCCGGATCGCCCCCAGCCGCGGCGCCCGGCTCGCCGGGCTGTCGAGGCTGAAACTGCGCACGTCGCCGAGGTCGCCGGCGATCCACGCCTGCACCCGCTCCACCTCCTCGCGCAGGGCGGCCGTCGGCGGGTCGAAGGTGGCCCACACCACGCGGCCCTCGGCGGGGTCGTAGTCCCACACCCCGACCAGCGTGCCCCGGTCGACGATGACCTGGTGGGAGAGATCCGCCAGGGCGCTCCCGGCCACGGCGCCGCGCTCGGTCCACAGGGGGCGGTCGCGGTGCGCGTCGGAGAAGAGCGACCCGATGTCGCGTCGGAACAGGCAGAGGCCGTCGAGGTTGGAGAGCAGGTTGTAGACCGGCTTGACCGGTGGACGGTAGGCTTCCACCCGCGCGAAGTCGCCGGGCAGGGCGAGTTGGTCGCCGCCCTGCTCGAGTCCCACGGCCTCCACGGCGGCGCGGCTCTCGCGCACGCCAAGCCCCGAGAACTCCGCGAACTGCGCGAGCGTGGCGGGGCCGATCCAACGGAAGAACCACTTCACCATCGAGGCGGCGACGTCGCCCGGGTCCTCGGCGAGGGGCGAGGGCTGCCAGCGGGTGTAGGCGTAACGTTGCCCGTCGAGACGGCCGTCCAGGGGGACGCGGCGAATCTGCCCGTGCGACTGCAGCCGGCCCAGGGCGAGGGGGAGGGTGGTGGTTTGACCCCGTTTCTTGCCCTCGGCGCCGAGGTTCCGTACGACGCCCCCGAGGGCCGCCGACAGCGCCCGGGGGTCCTGGGGGCCGTTCTCCAGCGCCGTGACTACTGCGGCTTCCAGTCGGGACAGCTCGTCGTCGGTGACGCCGAGGAACTTCTTCGCGGTGCGGACCGCGGCCTCGTCGGATCGCCCCTGGCCCAGCTTCAAGCCGGTGGCGAAGTGGGCCGCGGGCAACAGGTAGGTGCAGCCGCGGGTGCTCGGCAACTCGCAGATCTTGACCTCCGCGACGTCGCGGTCGATCGCTTGTCGCGACAAGCCAGCGCGGGCGTGGAGCCCCAGGTACGGCGCCGCACCGCCCACGGTGCGAATCCAGCCGGTCTGTTCCAGCACCTCGGCGGCCGTCGCGCGCTGCAAGGAGCCGTCGAGGCCTTGCCGGTGCCAGCGCCAGGCGCGGAGTAGCTCGTTGTCCATGGTCACCTCGGTGCGGCGAGCCTAGCGCGCCGTCCCGCAACATTCCCTTGCCGGTCGCCGGCGCCGCGCGTGTGTACCCTCTGGGACTTCACCGGATCCGCCATGTCCCGCATGCCCACCGCCTACGTCCCCCACGGGGGTGGCCCCTGGCCCTTCGTCGACATCGGCATGCCCCGCCCGGAGTACGACGCGCTCCTCGGCTACCTGCGGGAACTTCCCGCGATCCTCCCCGAGAGACCGAAGGCGCTGCTGGTCGTCACCGCGCACTGGGAGGAACGGGTGGCCACCGTGTCCACCTCGCCGGCACCGCCGATGTTGTACGACTACTACGGGTTCCCGGCGGCCTCCTACCAGGTGAAGTGGCCGGCCCCGGGCGACCGGGCGCTGGCCCGTCGCGTGCGCGACCTGCTCGACGGCGTGTCGATCCCGAGCAACGAGGACTCGGCCAGGGGCTACGACCACGGCACCTTCGTCCCGATGAAGGTGGCCTTCCCGGCCGCCGAGGTGCCCACCGTGCAACTGTCGCTGGTGGCGGGGCTCGACCCGGAACTCCACCTCCGGGTGGGCGCGGCCCTGGCGCCGCTCCGCGACGAGGGGGTGTTCATCGTCGGCAGCGGCATGAGCTACCACAACCTGAGGAAGTTCTTCGACGGCAGCGGGATTTCCGACAGCCGGAGCTTTGACGCCTGGCTGCGCGACACCCTGGTGTCGCCCGACCGCGACGCGCAGCTGCGCCGGTGGACAGCGGCCCCCGCTGCCCGCGCCTCCCACCCCCGCGAGGAGCACCTGGTCCCGCTGATGGTGGCCGCGGGCGCCGCCGGGGGCGACAAGGCGCGCCTGGACTTCGGCGGGACGGTTTTCGGCCTGGCGGTGACCGGGGTGAGTTTCGGGTGACTGGCCCGCGTTAGGGCGGGGCGATGTGGATGATCTTCCTCGCCTGCGCCGCCGAGCCCACTGGCCCCTGCGACGACGACGCCCTGCGCAAGGTGTCGCGGGCCCTGCAACTGGTCGACGGCGGGCAACGCGTCGCCCTCGCCGCGCAGGGCATCGGCGAGGCGTGCACCCTGACCCTGCCGCTACAGACGGGGCTGAACGGCCTCTGGCAGGCGCCCCCGGAGATGTCGGGGATGGTGGTGCTCAAGTCGGTGGCCGACGCGGGACTGGACTTCGAGGCGGCCTGCCCAGGAGGGGTGTCGATGCTCGCGGGCGCGGCCGGCCTCCCCGCCGCCGAGCGCTCGCGGGCGATCGCGGCCCACTGCAAGCCCGACTTCTTGCGGGAAGCCGACGGCGCCCCCGGCGCGGGACTGCCGCTGGCGATCCTGCTGCGCGCCCAGATGACCACCAACGACCCCGCGATCCGGATGACATTGCTCCGCGCTCTGTCCGGGTTGTAGGCGCGCTGAATCCGCGGCGGCCCGGCGTCGTCTTGTCCCCCAGCGCACATCTCGCACCGGTCAACCGCACGTAGCCCCATGCACGATCCCAGCACCGCCCTCCACCGCTTCGGTCTCGGCGCTCGCGCCGGCGAGGCACCACCCCGCGACCCCCGGGCGTGGCTCCTCGACCAACTTCGCCCCGAGGCGGCCCGTCCCCCGGCGCTGGGCAGCTTGCCGTCGTCGTCCGACTTCGTCCGCGAGTGGGCCGCCGGCAACAAAGACACGATCAAGTCCGTCGGGGTGGTGCGCTATGCCGCCGAGGTCGATGCCCGCGCCCGCGCCGCGCTGACCACCAGCACCCCCTTCGTCGAGCGCTGGGTGCGCTGCTGGTCGAACCACTTCACGGTCTCGGTCCGCGCCGTCACCACCTTCGGTTTCGTGGGCCCCTACGAGCGGGAGGTGGTCCGGGCCGGCTGCATGGGCCGCTTTGCGGACCTGTTGTTGGCCAGTTGCCAACACCCGGGGATGATCCTCTACCTCGACAACCAGAAGTCCAGTGGCCCCGACGCGCCCGGCACCGGCGAGGCGAAGGGGGGAAGGGGACGCCGGCGGCGAATGGCGCCGAAGACCACCGGCCTGAACGAGAACCTCGCCCGCGAGATCCTCGAACTGCACACCCTCGGTGCCGACGGCGGCTACACGCAGGACGACGTGCGCGCGCTGGCGGGCCTGCTCACCGGCTGGACCTTCGACAAGCCCGCCACCCGGGGCGCGGGCTTCTACTTTGCCGAGGAACGGCACCAGCCGGGGCCCTTCGTGCTCCTCGGGAAGACCTACAAGGGGGGGCTGGCCGAAGGGGAGCGGGCGATCCGCGACCTCGCCGCCCACCCCGCCACCGCGCACAACGTGGCGCGCCGGGTGGCCCGGCACTTCGGCGTGGTCGACGGCACCACGGTCGGCGCGCTGGCCTCGGCCTTCTCGCGGAGCGGCGGCGACCTCCGCGAGGTGGCGCGGGCGCTGGTCGACAGCGAGGCGGCGTGGACCGCGGCGCCGTTCCTCGGGCAACCCGACGACTGGCTGGTGACGGTGGGGCGGGCGTCGGGACTGGACCGCGTGATCGGCGACCTGGGGCGACTCGGTCGCGGCGGCAACGAGACCGAGGCGGGTGAGGAGAGTGCGGCGGCGGACCCGATGGAGGGCGGCCGTCGCCGCGAGAAGGTGCGGTCTCCGTGGTTGCAGTTGTCGCGCTTCGTGGGACAGCCGGTGTGGGGGTGCGACTCGCCGGAGGGTTGGCCCGACGACGAGGCCTCCTGGGCGGGGCCGGAGCAGGTGCTCCGCCGGGTCGAGATCGCCCAGCGCCTGGCCGCCCGGCTCGCGCGGGGCGGTGGCGAGGTGCTCGACGGCGCCCTCGACGCCCTTGGGCCGCGGCTGGCTGCCGGCGAACGGCGGGCGGTGGAGCGCGCCGGGGACCGGGCGACGGCCCTCGCGCTGTGTTTCTTGTCACCCGGAGTGATGCGCCGATGAGCCTGACCCGACGCGACTTGCTGGTGGGCTCGGCCGGCGGTGCCGTGGGGCTGTTCGGGGGGCTCGCCGGGTGGCGCGTGGCGATGGCGGGCGGCCTGCCCACGCCCTCGCGCGCGCCTGCCCCCGACGCGGCGAACGCGCGGATGGTGGTGGTGATCCTCCGCGGTGGCCTCGACGGGCTGGCGGCGTTTCCCCGCCCGGCCGACAGCGAGTGGTTGGCGCTGGGGCGCCGCGACAGTGGCAGCACCCCGCTGGGGGAGGGCTTCGCCATGCACAAGGGCCTGGCGGCGTTGAAGCCGTGGTGGGACGAGGGCCAGTTGCTGCTGGTCCCCGCCGCGGGGCAGCCCACCGCTACCCGGTCCCACTTCGACGCCCAGGACCTGCTCGAAGAAGGCGGCCCGAAGCTGGGCGCCGTCCACGACGGCTGGCTGCACCGCGCGCTGGCGGCCACGGGCAGCACCACCGCGGCCACGGCGATCGGGGCGGGGCTGCCGCTGTTGTTGCGGGACGCCTCCGGCGCCGGTGCGAGCAGCGTGGACCCCAGCCGCAGCGGCGACCTCGACGCGGGCCTGGTGGAGGAACTGTCGCGCTTGTGGGCGGGTGACCGGCTCCTCGAAGCGGCCCTGCGGGAGTCGCTCCGGGCCCACGCCGCGGCCGGGGAGGCGCCACGGGTCGCGATGGACGACGACGCCCGCGGCGGTGGTCTCGCGGCGGAGGCGGAGGGCGCCGGGCGCCTGCTCGCGGCAGGTGGCGGCTACCGCTTCGCCGTGCTCGACAACACCGGCTGGGACACGCACTCCCGCCAGGCCCCCCGGCTAGAGAGCCAGCTACAGGACCTTGCCGCCGCGCTGCTCGGACTCCGCGCCGGCGTGGGCGACGCCTGGGCGAACACCGTGGTGGTCGTCGTCACCGAGTTCGGGCGCACGGCGCGGCCCAACGGCACCGAGGGCACCGACCACGGCACGGGCTCCCCGCTGCTCGTCGCCGGGGGCCCCGTGCGCGGCGGTCGCGTGGCAGGGGACTGGCCGGGCCTCAAGCAGTTGTTCGAGGATCGCGATCTCGCCGTGGCCACCGACGTGCGCGGCGTGTTCAAGGGGCTCTTGCGGGACCACCTCGGCGTGGACCCCGGCCTCCTGGCCACCACGATTTTCCCCGGTTCCGAGGGCACGCCCGCGCTGGACGGGCTCCTAGCCTAGCCGCCGCGGGGGGCACGCCGGGCGCAGGTTGATACACGGCGGGTGCGTCAACCAGGGAGCCCCATGCCGTCTCGCCGCCAGCTACTCCAGTCCGCCGCCGTGGGCGCGGGCATCGTCC
>CAYHRZ010000343.1:0-6080 GCA_964359125.1 uncultured Klebsiella sp.
GGCGGGTGGAAGTAGGCGCCGGCGACTGGCGCGCCTTCGGCACCGTCTTCGACCCGGTGTCGGCGACCACCCCGGGCCAGGAGCGAGAGCTGGTGGGTGCCCGAGACCTCGGGCCGCCGGGGCCCGGGCCAGTCGCGAACATCACCGCCTTCCTGGGCGCCCTGGGGGGTTCGGTGATCGCCGAGTTGTTCACCGTGCCCCTGCCTTCGGTGGTGAACCTCAAGCAGTTCCGCGACGCGGCGGACGCCAACCGCGCCTGTTTCCAGTCCATCGTGGAGAGCGAGTTCCGGATCGACGACTTCAAGAGCGGAAGGTTCTTGGCGGGGCCCTTCGAACTCCGGTTCGCCGACTTCGGCAGCCACCGCGTTGCCACCGACCTCGGCCTACCCGCCACGACCAGCGCGACCTACGCCGCCCAGGCGGAGATCGACTTCACGGCACTGCCGGGTAGGGAGGTGTGGCGATTCCGCTAGCGGCCAGGATGGCGTCGGCAGCGTCGTAGCCCGACTCGACCGCGCACTCGGCACTACCCCCGTTGATCCGGCCCTTCACCCAGTCGCCCGCGACGTAGAAGTCGAGAAACCGCGCGTTGTTCGCGGCGATGCGCGTCCGGCTGGAGCCCGGCACGCTGAGCACGTAACGCTCGCTGTCCACGTCGTTGACCCGCAGGTACTGGGTGGCCAGGCTCCCGCCCTCCAGGAGCGCGTAGCGGAAGCCGGCGGGCTCCATGGCGCCCGGCCACACCCGCCCCGCCTGCGTGTCGAGCCAGTCGGACCAGGCGCGGTTGATGTGCGCGGTGTCGACCGGGGTAGGCGTGACGCCGCAGGTGTACACCTGTCCCCGGGGCCGCCCCGGACCGGGTGTGCCCTCCAAGGGCAACAGGTACGACATGTTGGCCCACGAGGAGAACGGCGGGACGAAGCCCGAGTGAATCGGCGCCGCCGACGTCCACCCCATGTCGAAGAGGCCAACCATGGTCCAGAGTTGCGTACACTGCGTGGCTACGCTGCGCATGGTCGCGCGCATGAGTTTCCAGTCGTCGTCCTCGTCGTCGAGCGGCGTGTAGATGGGCGACATGAAGGGGACGGCCGCCACCAGGACGTCGTAGTCCGTGCCCCGGCGCCACGTAACCGTCGCCACTTCGGGGCCCGCCCGCTCCAACTCCTGTCGCGACACCGGCGGGCCCACGAGCTGCGACCAGTCGGGCTCCTCCGGCCAGGCGCGGAGGTTCCCACCGGGGACGGCGACATTCACCAGCGGCTCGTAGTTTACGACCCCCGGGGCCAAGTCTACCTGCCGCGCGAGGTCCACCTCGTCGACCCGCCGGCGATCCGGCGAGAGGCGCAGCGCCTTCGCGCGGTGAAAGAACTCGAACTTCACGCCGCGGTCGCGCAGCACCTCGTAGACCGGCGCGATCGCCACCTCGCCCATACCGCCCCGCATCCGCCACACGGGCGCGCCCTTGTAGCTGACACCCATGTGCAAGGCCGCCACCAGCATCGAGCCGGCCTCCACCTGGGGGTTGCTCTCGTCGCCATCGGGGTAGGCGAAAACGAGGTCGTAGAGGCCCTTGAGCAGGCCGCTGTCGACGGCGAAGGGCTCGGCGCCGTGGTGGCGCAGCCAGGCGCGAAAGTCCCAGTGGTTGATACTGTCGATCGTGGCGAGGGTGAGGTGATCCGCGACGATGCCGCGCACGACGGCGAGCGCGATGTCGGCGAGGACCTTCACGTTGTAGGCCAGCTGCGGCGGGAGGGTGAGCGTGGCCACGAGGTCCACCAGCTCCTCCAGGACGTCGACCAACTCCACCAGCGCCCGCTGGCGTAATCCCAGCGGGAGCGGGAGCGCGGCCCGTGCGAAGAGCCCGGACACCATGTCGAGGACCAGGTCCGCGAGGTCCCGCTGGGCGGGACGCGGGTGCTCGCCGGGGACGCCTGGCCGCGCGGGGAAGGGCATGGTCCAGGTGTCGAAGCTGCCCGGGCGGCCGAAGTACACGGTGCTGACCGGCTCGAAGGCGTCGAGGGCCCGCGGGTAGGCCGCGGGCAGGGTGCTGACGCGGGCCGCGTAGACCTCTCGGAGCATGTAGAAGGCGTGGTCGTACCAGCCCATCAGCATGTGCAGGCCGTGCTCCAGGATGCGCCCGGTGCCGGCCTCGCGGCCGCTGGCGCACTTCCCGCCCAGCCGGCCCCCCGGCTGCACCACCGTGACCGCGAACTCGGCGCGCAACGCCGGGGTGCGGCTCAGCGCCCACGCGGTGGTGAGACCGCCGAGGCCCCCTCCGATGACCAGCACTTTCTTCGGCATCCGCCCCGTTAGCGCGTCGGGAGCGGAATCGGCAAGGGTGCGAGCGCGGGTGCGCGTCGATAGGGGGCAAGGTGCTCGTCCACTTCTTCGCCTGCCGCGTGGCCACGACCGTGAACTGGTGTGTCGAGAACCCGGGCGAGTGCGCCACTTGCGAGACCGACGGCGACTGCGCCTACTCCGGGAACCCGTGTACCGAGACCGTGTACTGCGCCCACGACGCGGCGGAGATCGCGGTGGTGCAGATCGGCTGCGACGCCGCCATCGAGTACGCCTGGCCCGACGACGCCACCTGCGCGTGCAGCGCGGGGGTGTGCCGGTCGGGGGAGTAGGCCCGCGCCGCCGGGACCCGTGGCCGCGGCACTCAGGGCGCGAACGGTGCGCCCTGGTCGAGCCCACTGCCCCACTCGGGCGCCGTCCAGAACCGCGCGCCCTGGTTCGCCCCGTGCGCGGTGGCCTGGTCGTACGCGGTGTTCTCGGCGTGGACGGCGGCGAGGATCTCGCGGCCGGCGTCGTCGACCGCCGCGCAGGGCACCGCGCGTAGCTGCACCTCCATCCAGTCACGGCCCCGGAGCACCCGCGCCACGTGGCCGCCCTCGTGCACGACCAGCGCGTCGAGGTAGCGTTCCCAGCGGTCCACCAGGGCTCGGCTCGTGCCCGGCCCCGGCGTCCACCGGGGCAGGGTGACCACCAGCGACAGGTCCACCCAGAGGTCGGTGACCGCGCAGGGCTCGCCGCTGCCCGCCCACTGCCACAAGAGCGCCCAGGTGGTCTCGCCGTTGACGTGCTCGCCGGTGTCGTTGAGCGGTCCGTTGGCGCGGAGTGACTCGCGGAGCGACACCACGTCGTGACCGGTCACGTCGTACCAGTTCACCTCGACCCCGCCGAGGCCAGACGTGTCGGCCACGACGGGCGGGAGCGGGTGGGGACAGGCGAGGAGAGAGAGGAGGGGGAGCACGCGTGGGTAGAGTAGCTGAGGTGGGTCGAGGTTCCCGGGGGGCCGGGCGCGGCCGGAGCCCCTCCTCCCGCCTCCTCCCCCGCTTGCGGGGGAGGCCGGGAGGGGGCGGCCACGGTTGCGGCTTTGCGGCTCTGCGGCTCCGCGTGATCCTCGCGGGCCACGAGGGCGGGTGACGGCGCCGAGCATGGGCGCGATGAATCGCGCGAGCACGGTGTCCCCGACGGGCATCGACTTGTCACGATTTATCACACTAACCCCCCCCCCGCAGGTTGACGGGCCGGGCGAGGGCGGCGTACTCTCCCGCTAACCAAGAGGTTTACCGTGAGGAACTGGACCGGAATGAACGTCTGCCAGTGGGAGCACTCGCGACGGTGGGAGATCGCGGCGGGGCTCGGGGAGTTCGTGCGGGCCGAGGGGGCGCTGTTGCTCCCGGGCTTCGTGTCGCTCAGCGTGTTCTTCCGGCGCGCGTCGCAGACGGCGAGCACGGTGGAGTTGGTTCTGTGGACGGCGCCGATCTACTTCCGCCCGCTCGACGAGGACAACTTCAGCAACAACCCCGCGCAGTACCTGTTGCCGCTCGTGGTCGAGCCCGCCACCGGGCTGCAGATGACCGGCACCGGCGCGCAGGTGTTCGGCGCGCGCATCGCCCCGGCGCAGGCGATGGGATCGCTCCTGTTCTGGCAGTTGAAGAACACCGGCGGGTCCACCGCGATCGTCGTGGGCGACATCTACGTCGTGCCCAACCACCAGGGCACGATGACGCTGACCGACGTGCGGCGCACGGTGGACCTCGGCGGCGGCCCGGGGATGGGCAACGGCGCGCGGCCGATGATGCGGCAGGGCTAGGGCGTGGCGTGGGTGGAGCGGCCCAAGAAGGAGGACCTGGAGCGGGCGGTGGGCTACGTGCAGTACGTGGCGGTGGAGCAGATGGACGGGCGGGACTCGGCGCTGTTCCGGCTGGAGGAGTTCGGAGCCTTCACGTGGGGGCTCACGAGGGAGGGGGAGCGCACGAGCGACTCCAGGCGGTACGCGATCTACCTCGACGTCGGCACCACCGTGGCCCTCGCCCAGCTGCAACTCCTCCGCGACGCCATGGTACACCAGTACGCCGTGGCGATCTACTTCCTCGACGACACCGACGACTCCGGGCGAGAGGATGCCACCGGGTTCCGCTTCGCCTACGAGGTGATGGTGATCCCGGTGGCGATTGGCGACGGGGTGATCACCGCGGGGACGGTGGAGTGGTGAGGGCGCCGACGCGCCGATCGCGCTTGGCTAGCTCCTCGCTGGCCCGGAAGTCCTATGAGGAACAAGCCCCCCGCAACGACTATTCGGCGGGGGCGGGTTCCGCAGTGGAGAGTGGCATCATTCCCGCAGTGCGCGAGCCTATCCTGTCGCTTGATGTTCGCTTCTTCCTTGTCTACGAGAATGGGACGGGGCTCGATGCGCGTCTACGAGAGGTCGAGGACTGGTTCCGCATGGCTCGGCAGTTCTTCCTTCGCGAGGCCAGCATCGAGCTTCGACTCTGGCGGGGGAGCATCGATCGGGTGTGCTCGGAGGAGCTCGCCAACCCGCCGTACACCCGGTTCCCGGTCGATGACCTGTGGGTCGTGGGCCAGCACTGGTTGTCAGTGGTTGTCCTGCCTGACATGACTGATCAATCGACGACGCTCGACGCCGACGGGAAGACCTACTTCGAGGATCACTATGTCGATCCCGCTGATGGCACCGAGACCCTGTACCCGGGGAGCGGCGTCGTCGTCTCTACCATGGGGTCGCCCGCGTGGGAGGTCTTGGCCCACGAGATTGGCCACGCACTGGGCTTGCCGCACACGGCCTGGACGCTTGCGGACTCGGATAGCGAGGTCGATCTCGACGGGAAGCGACACGGCGCCGCGTGCATGTGGCCCTTCACCGACGACACGGAGAACCTTCCGGACGAAGGCGAATTGCGGAACCTGATGTCGGGGAAATGGGTCTCGGGCTCTGTCTTTCCGGTCGATTTCTTCTGGTTAACGCCCAATCAGCGACGGCGGATGCGGTTGACTCTGGTGAGCCGGGCGGCGCCGTTCGCGTACCGGTACTACTCGACCACACATCCCGACACTAACCGCCCGTACCAGCCGTTGATGGCCGACTTCCCGGGTCCGGCGGTGGCGGCGTGGCTCTCGTGAGCGCATCGCGCGTAGCGCTCCTCCCCATGCTGTTGCTCGCAACCTGCGACACGGCGGATCGTCGTGAGTGCGTGGCCGACGACTGCTCGTGCTGGGCCGACGACGACTGCGTGATCGAGGACTGCTACTTCGCCACGCTGCCCCACCAGGGGGACTATGCCACCTGCGGCCCCAACGACCCCTGTGGCTGCTGGCACGAGTGCGACTGCACCAACGGCTATCCCCTGCCCTCCCGGGTCCGCGACGAGCTGGTGGCGGTCGACCGAGGCAGCTGCAGCCGCTACTATTGCGAGGCATGGGGCAGCTGCGACTGTTTTGACGTGAGTGTGACCTACGAACCCCGCTGCGAGTGGGGCCGCTGCGTGGGCGTGGCGGTCGACCCCTGATCGTTGCTCCGGTCAGCTTCGCGCGCCCGCGAGCGGGGGACGGCGAGCATGGATGAACCTCCCCGCGTGAGGACGCCGTGAGCGTCGTGATAGTATTCATGTTTGACCCACGTGGGTCGCGGCGGGTGGGCCCGCGTGGCTTCCACTCGGCGTCCGGTGCTCGGGCAGCCGCTCGCGCGAAGACGCGGAGGCGCCAAGGGCGGGCCCGAGGTTGCGGCTTTGCGGCTCTGCGGCTCCGCGTGATCCTCGCGGGCCACGAGGGCG
>CAYHRZ010000344.1:0-6074 GCA_964359125.1 uncultured Klebsiella sp.
CGAGGGGGTCGCGCGGGCGAAGCAGGAGTTGCTCGACGGCGCGCAGCCCGGCGACGTGGTCTGCCTGAACCTCGACGACCCCCGGGTGGCGGCCATGGCCGTCCCCGACGACGTGCGCGTGATCACCTACGGCACCCACCCCTCGGCCACCATCCGCCTCACCGACGTGGCGGTCGACGGCTCGCGCCTGGCCACGCGCCTACGGGTCGACACGCCCGACGGCCCTGTCCGCGCCGTGCTCGCCGTGCCGGGTGCGCACCTCGCGATCAACGCGGCGGCCGCCGTGGCGGTGGCCTTTGCCCTGCGCGTGCCGCTCGGTGGGCTGGGGGCCGCGCTGTCGGCCTTCGTCCCCGAGGGCATGCGGAACCGCGTCGAGCGCATCGGCAGCGCGGCGGTGCTCGACGACGCCTACAACGCCAACCCGCTCTCGATGGACGCCGCGCTGCGTGCCCTGCGCGCGCTCGACGGCGTCCACTACGCCGTGCTGGGCGACATGCTCGAGCTGGGCGCCGAGGAGGCCAGCGGTCACGCGGCCACCCTGGCCCTCGCCTTGGAGCTCGGCCTCGAGAACACCTGGGTCACGGGGCCGCGGATGGTGGAGGCCGCGCGGGCCTTCCCGCGGGTGCGATGTTTTGACGACGCCGACGCGGTGGCGACGGCGCTCTTGTCCGCGGGCGTCGGAGAGCCGGGCACGGAAGTTGCAACCGCTCTCCTCGTGAAGGGGAGCCGGGGGATGAAGATGGAACGCGTGGTGGAGCGGCTCCGCGCCGCGAGGAGGGGCTGATGCTTTACCACTTGCTCTTGCCGCTGGACGGCCCGTTCAACGTGATCCGGTACATCACCTTTCGCTCGGCCTGCGCCATGGTGACCGCGCTGGTGGTCTGCTACGTCGCCTACCCGGCGTTCATCGAGTGGATGCGACGGCGGAAGATGGAGCAGGTGATCCGCGCGGAGGGGCCGAGCGAGCACCTGGAGACCAAGGTGGGCACCCCCACCATGGGCGGGGTGGTGATGCTGGGCGGCGTGGCGGTGTCGACCTTGTTGTGGGCGCGCCTGGACGAGCCGCTGGCGTGGTTCGTCCTGGCGATCACCCTCGGCTACGGCCTCATCGGCTTCGTCGACGACTGGAAGAAGGTGATGGAGAAGTCGAGCGACGGCCTGCGCGGTCGCTTCAAGATCATCGGGCAGGTGGGCGTGGGCGCCCTGGTGTTCGGGACCGCCTACCTGACGGGCCACATGGACGCGACGCTCCACATTCCCTTCTACAAGCACGCCGTTTTCGACTTCGAAGCGCTCTACGCTGGCGCGCCGGCGGTGCTGGGCTGGCTGTACGTGGCCTGGGCCATCTTCGTGATCACCGGCGCGTCGAACGCCGTGAACCTCACGGATGGACTCGACGGCCTCGCCATCGGCTCCACCATCACGAGCGCCGGCACCTTCACCGTGCTCGCCTACGTGGCGGGCCACGCCGAGTTCGCCCAATACCTCCACATCCCCCACGTGCCGGGGGCGGGCGAGATCGCCATCGTGGCGATGTCGCTGCTCGGCGCGGGGCTGGGGTTCCTCTGGTTCAACTGTTTCCCCGCACAGGTGTTCATGGGCGACGTGGGGTCGTTGGCGATCGGTGGGGCCCTCGGCTCCATGGCGGTGCTCGTCAAGCAAGAGGTGCTCCTCGCGCTGGTGGGCGGGATTTTCGTGATGGAGACGGTGTCGGTGATGATCCAGGTCCTCTGGTTCAAGCGCACGGGGCGGCGCATCTTCTTGATGTCTCCCATCCACCACCACTTCGAAAAGCTGGGCTGGGGTGAGCCCAAGATCATTGTTCGATTCTGGATTATTTCCGGACTCCTTGCTCTAGTCGCGTTGTCGACGCTCAAGCTCAGGTAGGCCGTGGCGGGGCACCTGTTGGTGGTGGGCATGGCGCGCAGCGGCGTCGCGGCGGCGCGACTCGCGCTCCGCCAGGGGTTCTCCGTGGTGTGCACGGACCGCCGACCCGATGCCGAGCGCGTCGACGGGACCCTGGCCGTGTACGGCGAGCACCGCGTCGACGACTTCGTCACGTCGGCGCGGGTCGTGGTGTCGCCCGGGGTCCCGGCCTCGATACCGCCCCTCGCGGCGGCGATCGCGGCCGGGGTGCCGGTGGAGGGAGAACTTGCCTTCGCCGCGTCGCACCTGGACTGCCCGGTCCTGGCGGTGAGCGGCACCAACGGCAAGTCCACCACCACCCACCTCCTCGGCCAGTTGTTGTCGCGAGCGGGGATGCGCACGTTCACCGGCGGCAACCTCGGGCGGCCCCTGTCGGAGGCGGTGGGCGGGGACTTCGAGGTCTGCGCCGTGGAGGTGTCGAGCTACCAGATGGAGCTGCCGGGGAACTTCCGCCCACGCGCGGCCGCCATTCTCAACCTCACCCCGGATCACCTCGAGCGCCACGCCACGATGGACAACTACGGCGCCCACAAGTGCCGGATGTTCGCCCGGATGGGCCCCGACGATGCGGCGATCGTGCCCGGTGGCGACCCCCGGCTGCGGCGCCTGGCCGCCCAGCAGCCGGGGCGGCGGCTGCTCCTGGGCGCCCACCCGGGGGTGGCGGTCGACGGCAACGCGCTGCGCCTGAGCGGGGTGCACGACCCCGGACTGGTCCCTCTCGACGACTTCCCGCTCCGGGGTTCCCACAACCGCGACAACGTGGCGGCCGCGGTGTTGCTGGCGATCTGCGGGGGCCTCTGGCGTCGTGACATTCAGCTGGGCGGCATCGAGGGACTGCCCCACCGGGTGGAGGTGGTGGCCACGGTCGCCGGGGTCACCTGGGTGAACGACAGCAAGGCCACCAACGTGGAGTCGGCGTTGGCCGCCTACCGCGGCTGGGAGGGGGACTTCATCGCCCTGCTGGGCGGGCAGGGGAAGGCCGGGGCCAGCTACGAGCCGCTGGTGGAGCCCCTGCGCCGGGCCCGCGCCGTCGTCTGCTTCGGGGCCGAGGGGCCGGCCATCGGCGCCGCGCTGCGCCGGGGTGACCTGGAGCCGGAGCTGGCCGAGGGACTGCCCGAGGCCGTGGCCCGCGCCCGGGCGCTGGCTGTGCCGGGGACGGCCGTGATCCTGTCCCCGGCCTGCGCCTCCTTCGACGCCTTCAGCGATTTCGAGCACCGTGGCCGCACGTTCCGGCAACTTGCGCTAAACTATTGACACGTCAAGGAATGGAAGCCCGATGAACCTTTCCCGCCGCTACGACATGCCGCTCCTGGTCGGCTCGGTGCTGCTCCTGGCCTTTGGGGTGGTGATGGTGTGGTCGGCCTCCGCCTTCGTGGCGGCCGAGGAGACCAACGACCCCTACCACTTCGTGACGCGGCAACTGGTGGCGATCGGGGTGGGACTCCCCCTCGCCGCACTGGTGGCGGTCACGCCGTACCGGCGACTGGAGCGAAACGCGATCGGGATCTACCTATTCGCGATTTGCTTGCTACCCGTGGTTTGGTTCCCGGGCCTCGGGCACACCGCGAACGGCGCCACGCGGTGGTTCGGCCTCGGCGGCATCAACTTCCAGCCGGCCGAGTTGGCCAAGGTGGCGACGCTCGTGGCCCTCGCCGCCTGGTTGACGCGCAACCGTCGCGACGTGCACGACTGGCGCAACGTCTTGCTCCCCGCGGCCGGGATCGTGCTGGTGCCGGTTTTGTTCACCATCGCCCAGCCCGACTTCGGGAGCACGGCGATCATCGCCGGACTCTGTGGCGTGATGTTGCTGTTCGCGGGCCTCAGGCTGAGTTGGGTGGGCGGCGTGGCGGCGGGGCTGGCCGGCGTGCTCACCATCGTGATGGTCGCGGAGCCCTACCGTCGCGAGCGCATCACTTCCTTCCTGGATCCCTTCGCCAACTGCGAGGGTTCGGCCTACCAGGTGTGCGAGTCGCTCTTGGCGATGCACCACGGTGGACTGGCCGGGCAGGGCCTGGGCGACGGCGTCGCCAAGCTCCTGTACCTGCCGGAGCCCTACAACGACTTCATCGCGGCGGTGCTCGGCGAGGAACTCGGGATGTTCGGCTTCGTGGCGCTCACCGGCCTCTACGCCCTCGTGGCATGGCGTGGCATGGAGATTGCTCGACGTTCGGTCGACATGTTCGGCGCCCTGCTCGCCTCGACGCTCACGGTGATGATCGTGGGACAAGCCTGTATGAACCTCGGCGTGGTCCTCGGCGTGCTGCCCCCGAAGGGCCTCGTCTTACCGTTCGTTTCCTACGGTGCGAGTGCCATGATCGTGAACCTCGTCGCCGTCGGCATCCTGCTTTCCATCTCCGCCGCGGCCCGGGCGGAGGCCCCGGTGGCCGTGCCGGTCGCCGGCGGTCGCGTCCCGGCGAGGGCCTAGATGTTCCGCGGCAAGTTTCGCCGGATTCACTTCGTCGGCATCGGCGGCTCCGGCATGTCCGGCATCGCCGAGGTGCTCTTGACGATGGGTTTCGCCGTCACCGGCAGCGACGTGAAGGAGACCGCGGTGGTCGCGCGGCTCCGCGACCTCGGCGGGACGATCACGCTGGGACACCGGGCGGAGGCCGTCAGCGGGGCCGACGTGGTGGTGCGTTCCACCGCCATTGGCGAGGACAACGCGGAGGTGGCGGCCGCCCACGCGCAGAAGATCCCGGTGATCCCCCGCGCCGAGATGCTCGCAGAACTAATGAGGTTGAAGTATGGCATCGCGGTGGCGGGAACCCACGGCAAGACGACCACCACCTCGATGGTGGCCCGTTGCCTGCACTCCGCGGGGCTGGACCCGACCGTCGTGATCGGCGGCCGGCTCGACACCTTCGGTTCGAGCGCCCGGCTGGGGCAGGGCGACTACCTGGTGGCCGAGGCCGACGAGTCCGACGGCAGCTTCCTGATGCTCGATCCCACGGTGGCGGTGATCACCAACATCGACCCCGAGCACATGGAATACTGGGGCGACTTCGACCGCCTCACCGAGGGCTTCGTCCAGTTCGCCAACAAGGTGCCGTTCTACGGTTTCGCCTGCGTGTGCCTGGATCACCCGGTGGTCCAGCGTTGCCTGCCCCGCCTGCGGCGGCGGGTGATCACCTACGGCAGCGGTGCGCAGGCCGACTACCGCCTCGACCGCCTCCGCGCTGAGGGGCGGCGCCTCGGCTTCCGTGCCTGGCGCGGCGACACCGAACTCGGCGAGGTCACGCTCGAACAACCTGGTAGGCACAACGCATTCAACGCGCTGGCCGCCATCGCCGTGGGCATCGAGTTGGACCTGAGCTTCGAGCAGGTGGCCAAGGGCCTCAACGGCTTCTCCGGGGTCGACCGGCGGTTCTCCGAGCGGGCGCGGGTGAACGACGTGATCGTCGTGGACGACTACGCCCACCACCCGGTCGAGATCCTCGCCACCCTCGGTGCGGCCGCGGAGGGCTACGAGGACCGTCGTATCGTGGCGGTGTTCCAGCCCCACCGCTACTCCCGGGTGGCCTCGCTCCACGAAGACTTCTGCCGGTGTTTCAACCACGCCGCCCACGTGGTGGTCCTGCCCGTCTACGCAGCGGGGGAGGCGCCGATCGAGGGCGCCACGGCGGAGTCGCTGGTGAGTGGCCTGGTGGATCACGGGCACCGAGGCGTGACCTTGGTCGACTCGGTGGAGGGGGCCGTCGCCTTCCTCGCGGGCATGGTGCGGCCGGGCGACATCGTGATCACCCTCGGCGCCGGCGACGTCAACCGGGCCTGCGCGCTCCTCGCCGACCGCCTCCGTGGCGGGGGCGCCTAGCGATGTTGGAGCAGGCCCGAGAGGAAGAGCCCATCGCGCGGCACCTGCCGCTCCGGGCTAGCCCGGGTAGCTTCGAACGCTGGCTCGAGGTGCCGGACGAGCCGGCGCTGCTCGAGGCGCTCCGGGAGGCGCGGGCGACCAAGCTCCCGGTCCGCGTGCTGCACCCGTTCTCCGACACTCTGCCGCCGGAGGGCGGCTGCGCCGGGCTGGCGCTGCGACTCGGCCGAGGTTTCGAGACCATCGTCGACGAGGGCGACGAGGTCGACGCCGGCGTGTCGGTGCCGCTGTCGTTGTTATCGACGCGCCGCGGCTTCGAGGCGTTGGCCCGCGCGGGCGG
>CAYHRZ010000345.1:0-2309 GCA_964359125.1 uncultured Klebsiella sp.
CTGGAGACGCGGAACTTGTTCGCGCCGCGCTCCTTGGCGGTCGTCACCGACCCGGTGGTGGCCCAGGGCGAGGTGGTTTTGCGCTGGAGCCCAGGCGGCGACGTGATCGCCGCCGAGAGCAACTTCGCGGTGGAGTTGGTGGGCGAGGCCGGCAAGTGGCGCGTGGTGCCGACGGCGGTCACGCCACAGGACGTGCGGTTCACGCTGCCCGCCGACGCCCGGGGCGAACTGACGGCGGAGTTCCTCGGCAGCAAGGCGATCTCGCCGCCGCTCCTGGCCTGCACCGGCGCCAAGACCTGCCAGGTGTCGCGGGTGTTCTTGCCCGCGCCGGTGCGGCTGAGCGTGCCGTAGGGCGGCCTCCCGCCGGGGGCGGGGGATTTGGAGCGAGAGCGTGAAAGGAGTTGTCACAGCTCGCCTCGGTCGGTCGTTGCAACCACTGCCGATAGCGTGGTTGTGCCCGGCGCGGCGGAGCCTTGCCGACCGACGGCCGATGCGTCGATATGCCGCCTAGAAGGTTAGAAATATTCCATCACCACTCTTGACGCGTGGTGGCGGGTGGGAACATCGGTCAGGCGACCGGGTGACCCATGGCCCTCCCCCACAGCGACGATGCCTTCGACAACACCGGGATGCCCGCGACGACCGCCGGCTGGCGGCCCATCGAGGGGGCGCGCAGTGCCTATCGGCCGCCCCTGGACGACCCGAGCTTGCTCAAGCTGGTGCTGTGTCCGGTGCCCGACGGCAAGACGGTGGCCTACCAACTCGGCAAGTTGAGCCAATTGAAGGTGATTCGAGATCGCCTGCCTCACTCGCGGTTCGCCCGCTGCGTCGCGGTGGGCCTGGTCGGGCACCAGGGTGCCGAGGTGCCCGCGATCCTCGAGGAGTGGGTCGTCGGCGAGGAGGCTGAGGGCTGGCTCGACGGGGTCGACGACACGGAGAGCCGCTGCGGCGAGACGGCGGCCGAGTTGGAGCGCTTCACGCGCTGCCGCCGTGCGCGGGTGCGCGTGGGGGAGCAGTTCCTGTGGCGTGGGAAGGACCTGGTGCGGGCGGGCGTGGTGTGGCTGGACGCGAAGTTGCCCAACGCGGTGGTGTCGCCGGACCTCGACGTGAGCTTCATCGACGGCGCCACCGCCTGGGAGCCGGGGCGGCCCCTCGATCACGCGTCGGGCACCCCAGGCCACTACGGCCACCACGACGTGGTGAGCCCGGCGCCAAGTACGACGGCCGACTACCCCGCCCTGGCCGCGGTCCTGTTCCGGTTGGTGGCGGGCGTCCCGGTCCCTCTGCGCGTGCCGTGGCCGAAGGGGGAGGGGGGGCTTCCCGAGCCTGGCGACGCGGTGGTCGATCTCGCCGCCTGGCACCAGGCGTTCACGGCGGTAGGCGCCTCGCGCCAGCTCGCGGAGGCCATTCGCAGCCTGCGCCGCGCTACGCCGGACGACCGGGGGGACCTCGACACGGTCATCGAGGCGCTGCGGGACTACGCCGCCCAGTTGGACGAGGAGGAACTTCCCGCCGCGAACCGGCGGTGGCCCTGGTGGTTGGCCACGGGCGGCTTGCTGCTCGCGGGCGCCGCCGCGGCGTACCTGTGGGTGCACGACCGGGGTCGAGCCGACCGCGACGCCGAGTCGTGGGTACCCCACCGCGCGGAGGCGGCGCCGACTCCGGCCGACGACGACGCCGCGCTGGTCGCGCTGGTCGTACCGGCGGAGCCGGGCACCGAGTACGACCTCCACCGCTCGGTCGTGACCCCCCCGGTCGCGGCGCCCGCCCCGGTGGCCCCGCCTGCTCGCGTGTCGCGACCGCCGCGTGGAACGGTGGCGTCGATCGCGGCGGTCGTCGAGTCCTGCGGTCGCGACCGCTTGCCGACCGCCGACAGCTACCGCAGCGTGCCCGCGACCGCCGAGTCCTGGGCCTGGTTCGACCCGGGGGCGCACCGGTGGCGGGTGGCGTACCCGGGCGGTGAGACGGTCCTCGTGCGCGAGTCCGATCCGCTGCTCGCGAGCGTCTACTTCCGTTGTTCGGGGTGAATGCCGCCATGACTTCCCTTCCCTCCCGCCGCATCGTGTCACTCGTGGTCATGACCCTCGGCTACTCGATCGCGGCCCTCGCGAGCCCCGTGTTGTCCCTCGATTCCGAGGAGGCCACCGCTCGACGTGTCGAGATGGCTCGCCAGCTCGCCGCCGAGTTGGAGGACCCGCTCTTCGTCCGGTCCTCGGAGTTGGACGAGCTGCGCGCGCTGGTACGTCGACAGAGTCCGGAGGTGCGGGCGATGGCGCACGGCCTCCTGGTCGACGGCAAGGTACCGGAGC
>CAYHRZ010000345.1:2319-4885 GCA_964359125.1 uncultured Klebsiella sp.
TGGCGCCCTTGCCCGAGCCCGCGCCGCCGTCCTGCGGCTCGGCGGCGGCCGTGGCGGCGCTCACGCCCGGAGCGGACGGCGAGCCGGTCACCGCGAGCGAGGCGCAGCGCCAGTCGGCCGCCCGCTACCTGGCCCGCGCCGAGACGGTGTGGGACGACGCCCGGGAACGGCTGGTCAGTCGCGGGCAGTTGGAGGACGAGGCCTATGACCGCGAGCTGGCGGAGTGGGAGCAGGTGAACGAGCGCCGCGCGGCGGCGTTGGCGGACACCATGGCGTTCTTGTTCGCGCTGCCCCACGGCGCGGCGTTCGTGCCCTTCAAGTACAACGACTACAACTTCGAGCGGTACCGAGGTGGGGTCGGCCCGGTCCAGGCGTATTTGCAGCGGGTGTCGGATGGTGCGCTCCGCAACAAGGGTTCTCTGGTGCTGGTGGCCTGGGCCAGCGACGTGGGGCAGAAGAAGGAGGGTGCCGACCAGTTCCAGGCGCGCGAGCGCGGCGCCGCGGTGCAGGCGCTCGCGCAGTCCAAGGGGATCCCCTCGCGCGTGGTCGTCGCGCCGAGGGGCGCCGCCTTCCACCTCACCTTCGAGACGCCGGGGTACCGACGCACGGCCAGGGTCAGCGAGATGGTCGACGCGAAGTTCCGCGAGCTCCCCGACATCCTGGAGCAGCAGGGCGTCCTGATGGTCTACGTGGACCGTCGTCTCGCCGGGATGCTGCGCGGTGACGATGCCCTGGACATCGAGGAACAACCGATGCCGGCCTCGGTGCTCGGAGATCGCGAGGCGCGCGTCCAGGCCTGGCAGGACCTCGGCCGCCCGAGCGTGGTCCGCGAGGCCAGCCCGCCGAAGTACCAGGCCACGGCCCGCCAGCTGCGGGTCGAGCAAGCGGCGTTCGACGCGTGTAATGCGGCGACACAGGGAGACTTGCGGCTACTGGACAGCCCGCTCCCGGGGTGGAACCCGCTGTCGGTAGTGAGCTTCGCCGGCGAGGAGTGGTACGGCCCGGCCGACGAGGCCTGGGCGCCCGACGTGCGGGCGTCGGCTCGGGTGGAGTCGAGCGAGACGTCGCTGGCGCTGGAACTCTACGACCGGGCCGACCTGGAGTGGCTCGGCCCGTGGTTCGCCGCGGCGTTGCTGGGCCAGGTCGATACCCTCGTGCCTCGCGACGCGATCGTGCCGCCCGCTGACACCGGGCTGGCCCGTCGCCAGGGCGGCGGCATCCGGCTCACGGTCAAGCGCGAGGTGGTGTCGGTGGCCGTCGGGAAGTTGCGGATGTCGGTGCGCTCACCCTTCGCCGAGCTGGGCCTGCGTGCACTCTACGACCTCGTTCACGGCGCCGACTCGGTGGTCGTCACCCGGCTCGGCACGCTCGAGTTTCGTGCTCGCGTTCCCGCCGCCATCACCGAGTTGCGTCGCATGTGGGTCGTGGACGTGGCCCAGCGGGACCCGGCGAACGCCGACCCCGACCTGGCCTCGGCGGCCCGCACTGCGCTGACGAACCTGGAGAACGCCCGGCTCGCCCGGCTCAGCGTGCTCCGCGTGGAGCGGGAGCCGATCCACCAGGAGTACGAGGTCTTCGCCCAGGTCGGCGACATGGAGGGCTACACCGACGTGACTGCCTCGGACGAGTTGGCGCGGGCTCGCGGCTGGGTGGCGGATGGCACCTACCGCAACTTCCCGGAGGCCATCGCGGCCGCGCACCCGGTGTCGCCGTTCGGCACCTGTGTCAACAAGCTCTTGCACGCTGTCCCGGCGGCGAGGTGAGCGTGCCGTGCCTGGTGGTGCAGTCGCCCGGGGAAGGGGAACGTGCGCTCCCGATGTCGTCCTCGGGCATCCTCGTGTTGTCGTGCGAGCACTTCCCGGGTCGCGCGGGGCGCGACGTGTCCCACACCCACGCCCGCGCCGACGCGCTCGGGCCCCAGCGACTGCGCCTGCGCGACGTCTCGCTGGGCTGTGGCACGTGGGTCCGGCGCGCCGACCGGTGGCAACCCCTGGTGTACGACGACGTCAACTTGCCCGTGGACCTGCGGCTGGGCAGCGCCCTGGTCACGCGCCTGGTGCGGGTGGAGGGCCTCGATCCCTCGCTGCCGGTGGTGCCGACACCGCCAACTGTCCCCCTCGTGGCACGGCGTCCTTCGCTCCACCTGCACCTGGTGGCCACCGACCTGCCCGCCCGGCTGGAGCTGGGAGCCGTGGCGGCGACCGCCTCGGTGTCGCTGGCGGGGATGGTCGACGTGGTGATCTTCGACGCCCTGCTCCACCTGGACCGCGACGGCGAGCCCGACATCGCCGACTTGCGCCGCGCCCTGCCCTGGGTGCCGCTGGTGGATCGCTGGGGCTACCCGCGGGTGGCCGACGAGTACGACCCGCGGGACGACTGGGCGGGGAAACAGCTCCGCCCTGGGCAGTACCCGGCGTGGGTCCTCGATCACCCTGGGGCGCGCCGGCACCTCGTCGTCGGCCTCCGTGAACGGCTCGAGCGGGGGCGCCGGGCGCTCGCCGATGCCTCCCGGACGCTGGCCGCGGCCCCCGGCGTGGCGTGGCCAACGGCCCCGCCGGGGCGGGGG
>CAYHRZ010000345.1:4895-6063 GCA_964359125.1 uncultured Klebsiella sp.
GGCTGGGCATCGCCGACGCCGGCGGCGGTCACCACTACTACCGGCTCACCTCGGCCTGGGCGATCACCGGCATCACCCGCGCGCTGCCGGAAGCGCTGCCGCTGGGGCGCATGTAGCCCTCCGCCACGAGGGCCTCCACCATGGGCGGCACCGACGAGGCCCAGGTGCCGCCCGGCTCGCCGCCGTGGACTGCGAGGAAGGTGGCGACGAACGTGGCGCCGTCGCCGTCGCGGACCACCGCGGAGAACCAGCCATGGTCCCCCTCGTGGGGGTCGTCCGTGCGGGGGGTGGCCTGGCCGCTTCCCGTCTTCCCGGCGGCGCGCAGGGGCGCCGGGAGCCGGGCGCCCTTCGCGGTGCCGTTCTCGCCGTTGACCACCCTGTCCATCAGGCTGCTCGTCCAGGCGGCGGTGGCCGCGGGCACGAGGCGACGTGCGTGGATATCGGCGGACAATGCCCCGAGCGACCCGGGACGAAGCACTCCATCTGTCGCGAGCGCGAGCATCATCGTCGACACCTGCTCGGCGGTCAACTCGGCCACGCCCTGGCCGATGGCCGTGGCCGCGAGCAGGTGCGGGTTGGACAGGTCCGGCGGCAGGGCGTCGGCCACGTCGGCGTACATGCTCGCGACGACGGCGGGGTCCACGCCGAGGGCGAGCTCGATACTAGCAGCGTTACAACTGCATTCTACGGCTCCCGGTATCGAGATGCTCCCCGGGTGGCGTCCGCGGGGGAAGTCGCGGATGACCTGGCAGCCCGAGGCCGAGCACACCCGCACGTACCCCCGGCCGTCGGGCCGCTTGGCGCAGCTCAAGACGGTGCCGCGGGGCACGCCGTACACGTCGGCGGCGGCGGCCACGAGCACCTTCAACTGCGACGCCGGCGACACCCGGAGCCCGTGGGCCAGGTTGGCGACGTCGTCGAACCGCGCGCCGCGCAACCTCCCCGCGCGGTAGACCAACTCGACCAACACGCGGCCGTGCTGGTCGCGGAGCACCAGGATGGCCGCGACGGTGGCGGGCACTCGCTCCACGTAGGCCGACAAGAGCGGCGCGAGGCGGCGCGAGAGGCCGCGATCCACGCCGGTCTCGATGGCGGCGGTGGCGGCCGTGGCCGCCGCGAACTCGGCCGGCGACATCTTGGTGTAGGCTCGGAGCGAACGGAGGTCGCG
>CAYHRZ010000346.1:0-6054 GCA_964359125.1 uncultured Klebsiella sp.
GGCCGGCTGCGGCGTGGTTTTGAGCGGCGGCAGTGTCACCATGGCCATCGCCGGACCCGGCAGCGTGGCGGTGCTGTATTTCCAGAACCAGGGCAACCCGGCGCTCGAGCCGCTGAAGGTCGGTTTGGCCCAGATGCTCACGACCGACCTCCACGGCGCTGGCGGCGCCACCCTCGTTGAACGCCAGCAGTTGCAGGCCGTGATGACGGAGTTGGAGCTCGGGCACCAGGCGGTGGTCGACAAGGCCACCGCCGCCAAGCTCGGCAAGTTGGTGGGCGCGGAGTTCCTCGTGCTCGGCTCCTACTTCGAGATGGCAGGCACGCTCCGCGTCGACGCCCGGCTGGTGCGCGTGGAGACGGGGGAGGTGGTGGCCAGCCACGGTGCCAACGGCGGCGTGGCCTCGTTCATCGACATCGAGCGACAGGTGGCGGAGCAACTGCGGGGGGCCGTGGCCAGCGCGATCCCGGGGACGGCGCCCGCGGAGCGCCCCGACAGCACGCTGGCCCTGGCCCCCGGCCCGGAGGCCCGCCCGCTCGACGCCGCCATGGCGCTCTCCGAGGGGCTGATCGCGCTCGACAGCCACGAACTCCCCCGGGCCAAGGCCTCCTTCGAGGCGGCGTTCGCGGCGGACGGGCGCCTGGTCGAGGCCCAGTCGTTGCTGGCGACGTTGGAGCTCTAGGTGCGCCGTCGCGACTTCCTCGCGCTCCTCGCCCTCGGCCCGGCAACGGCGGCAGCGGGGCCGCTGGACGACGGCGACAGGGCGTGGGGCGCGGGCGACGGCGAGCTGGCGGCACGGCTGTGGGAGAAGGCGCTGGCGGCGGCCCGCACGGCGGACGACCGGGTGGCGATCCTCCTCCGCCTGGTCGCCGCGGACCGCGAGGCGGGGCGCCTGCGCCGGGCGGGGGAGCGGCTGGACGAGGCCGAGCGGCTGGCCGGCGCCCTGCCGCGCGTGGCCAACGAGCGCGCGCTCTTGTGGATGGCCCAGGGGCAGCTGCCCGAGGCGGCCGAGCTGCTGGACAACACCTTCAAGCAGGTGCAGTCCGGCGGCGACGTCGCGATGGCGGCGGTCCTCGCCAACAACATGGGGCTGGCGCTCACCGCCACCGGCGAGCACGCGCGGGCCTCGCGGGCCTTCGACGCGGCTGCGCGCCTCTTCCACGCCCTGGGCGACCCGCTCGGCGAGGCCGACGCGACCAACAACCGGGGGCTTGCCGAGCGCCGCGAGGGACGCCTCCGAGAGGCGCGGGCCAGCCTGGAGGCGGCGGTCGCCGGCTTCGCGGCCGTGGCGTCCGGTCCCGGGGAGGCCGACGCCCACAACAACCTCGCCCTGGTGCTGCAAGACCTCGGCGCCGACGACCTCGCCGGGGCCGAGCTCTCCCGGGCGCTCGGGTTGTCGACCGTCCCCGGGCGGCGGGGGGCCGTCCTTGCCAACGTCGCGCTGCTCGAAGCCCGCGCGGGCCGGGTCGAGGCCTCGGTGAAACACTTCCGCGAGGCCGAGGCGGAGTTGCGCCGCGGGGGTCGCGACGGGGAGGCGCTGGCGGTGGCCCTGCAACGCGCGCTGGTAGAGTCACCGGATCCCAGTACCTACCGGGAGATCTACGCCCGGTCCCCGGACCGGGGCACCCGGGCGGTGCCCGCCATGAACCTGGGGGGGCGGGTGGGCGCCGCCTATCCCGCCGAGGCGCTGGCGGGGGGCGCCGAGGCGCGGCGACTCTCGTCCTCGCGCGACGTGGCCTGGCGCGCCGACTTCCTCGAGGGCAAGGTGGCCATGCAAACTGGCCGTCGCGACGACGCGATTGCCTTGCTGGGGCGGGCCATCGACGTGCTGGAGCGCACCCGTCGCGCGCTGGACACCGCCGACCAGCAGGGTTTCCGCTTGCGCCACGCCGCCGCCTACGAACTCTTGCTCGACGCCCAACTGGGGGCGGGCGACACGCGGGGCGCGGCCGCCGTGGCCGAGCGCATGGCCCTGGCCGACCTGGGCGCCCCCCCGGTGCCCGAGGGTGTCGCGGCCCCCTTGCGCGCCGCGGAGGATCGTCTGGCCTGGCTGGACCGGGAGCTCGCGGGTGCCACCGACGAGCGGGCGGCGGCCCTGCGGCTGCAAGTGGGCCGCGCCGAGGCCGACTTCGCCGAGCGGGTCGACGAGCTCCGCCTCTCCACGCCGCACTTCGCGGAGCTGGTCCGGACCGACCCCGAGGACCTCGAAGCGGTGCGACGGGAGTTGCCCGAGGGGGTGGTGGTGTTGCAGCCGGTGGTGCTGCCGGACCGCCTGGTGCTCCTGGTCTACCGTCGAGAGCGCCTCGTCGCTCGGGACGTGCCGGTGGGCGGGAACCAGCTCAACGCCACGGTGATGGCGCTGTCCAACAGCCTCCGCCGGGCGGAGACCTGGGACCCGGCGCGTACCGCCAGCCAGTGCCAGTCGCTCGGCACCTGGCTCTGGGCACCGATCGCCCAGGAGGTGGCCTCGGCGCACACCGTCGTCATCAGCGCCACGGGGCTACTGCGCTACCTGCCCTTCGCGCTTTTGCGGCACGGGGGCCGTTGGCTGGTGGAGGCCGCGGCCGTCGCCAACGTCACCCACGTGGGCTCGCTGCGGATGGGCCTCGGCGGCTTCCGCGCCCAGGGCGCCGGCACCCTCCTCGTGGGCAACCCCGACGGCTCGTTGCCCGGGGCGGAGAGCGAGACCCAGGCCATCGCGCGGCTGCTCCCCGGCGCCACGCTCCTCGTGCGGGACGCCGGCACCCGGGGGGCGGTGCTCGGTGCCTGCGAGGGCAAGTCGCTGGTCCACCTCGCCACCCACGGCGTGCTGGATCCCGAAGTGCCCGACCGCTCCTACATCGTGCTCAGTGGCTACCCCAACCTGGCCGGTCGGCTCGGCTACCGAGAGATCCCCGCGCTCGGGCCCTTCATCGACCGCGCCCGCCTCGTGGTGCTCTCCGCCTGCGAGTCGGGGCTGCCGGTGGATCGCCCGGGCACCGACGGCGCCCCGCGCCTTGGGATAAACGGCCTTGCAGCGCAATTTCGCCGGGCCGGTGTAGAAACGTTGATTGCGTCGTTGTGGAGTGTGTCCGACGCGGGCACGATGGCGCTGATGTCGGCCTTCTACGACCGCCTCGCGGCGGGCAAGAACATCGCTGAGGCCCTGCGCGGCGCGCAGTGCGAGCTCCTGGCGAAGCCGGGCTTCGACCACCCCTACATCTGGGCCCCTTTCGTGGTGGTGGGGGACTGGCGGTGATCCTGCTGCTGGCCTGCGTGGAACCGGGCCCGGTGGCGCCGGGCGACAGCGACGACTCCGGCGGGTCCGAAGCAACCCTGGTCCTCCCCGAGCGGGTGCAACTGGGGACGACGCTCCCCGGCGCGGCCTTGTCGGGCTCGCTGGACCTGTGCGTGGAGGGTGACGGCGCCCTCGCTTGGACCTTGTCCACCGACGGCGTCGACGCCAGCGTGCTGAGCGGGCACACCCGCGCGGGCGAGTGCGGCACCGTCCACATCGAGTGGGCCGGCGCGACCGACGAGGCGGCCCTGCTCGAAGGCGGCCTCACCGTCACGGCTCAGGGCGTCGAAACGGCGATCCCCGTCTACGGTGCGGTCGTCGACCCGGCGCTCCCGACCGCGGACTGGACGGCCGACGCCTGGGGGGTGTGGACGATCGCGGACCTGCCGAGCGCGCCCTTCCCCGACGGCTCCGGCACCTACGACGACGCCTCGGTGCTGGTGTGGCGCCCCCTCGGCTGGCGCGACGGCACCGAGGTCAACGTCGTCACCCACTTCCACGGGCACAACGCCACCGTCGAGGAGGTCCTCTCGACCCAGTGGCTACGCGAGCAGGCGGCCGTCTCGGGTCGCGACGCGATCCTCGTGGTACCGCAGGGCCCCGTCGAGGCCGCCAGCGGCGACTTCGGCAAGCTCGACCAGCCCGGCGGGCACGCCGCCCTGGTCCGCGACGCGATCACATTGTTGTATCGCGACGGGTGGGTGGCGGCGCCGGTGGCCGGGATGCAGGTGCTCACCACGCACTCCGGCGGCTACAACGCGGTGGCGAACGTGGTGGAGAGCGGCGGTCTCCCGGTGAGCGCCGTCCACCTCTTCGACGCCCTCTACGGTCGCGACAGCGCCTTCGAGGCGTTCGCGCTGTCGGGCGGCGTGCTCCGGTCGATCTACACCGACGGCGGCGGCACCGACGAGAACAACCGCGCGCTGCGCGACACGCTGGAAGGGGAGGGGATCGCGGTCTCCGCCAGCCTCGAAGACGAGGCGTTGGAGTCGGCGCTGGTCACCATCGGCTACTCCGAGGCCAGCCACGGCGGCTGCGTCGTGGAGGAGCGGGCCTACGCGCGGTTGCTGGCCACCTCCGGCCTGGGGCGCGCCCCGCTCGCCGCCCCCGCCCTCGCGCTCACCCGGTCCGACGACAGCGGCCTGGCCTACGCGCGCTTGCACCCCGACCCCTCCGGGGTGGTGTCCGAGGAGACGGCCGTCGAGTCGTCACCCGACGGGGCGGTGTGGACACCGGTCGGCACCTTCGACGACGACTTCGCCTCCACCTCCCCCTCGCCGTACTTCCGCGCCCGCGGCCCCGGCGAGGGCGCACTCCCGTCGCGCGGCTACGGCGCCACCGGCGAGGACTGGCTCGTGGTCGACGGCTTCGACCGCTTCAGTGGGAGCTACCCGCACCCCACCCACGACTTCGCCGCCCGGGTGGGTGCGGCGCTGGGTACTGGCTTCTCCAGCGCCAGCAACGAGGCCGTGGCCCGGGGCCTGTTGAACCTCGGCGACTTCCCCGTCGTCGTCTGGTTGCTCGGTGACGAGTCCACCGACGACGTCACCTTCGGCGACGACGAGCGCCGCGCGATCGGCGCCTACCTCGAGGGTGGCGGCAGGCTGATCGTCAGCGGGTCCGAGGTCGGCTACGCCACCGACGACGCCTGGCTCGCCGACGTGCTCCACGTGGCCTACGTGGCCGACGACGCGGCTAGCAACGTGGCGGGTGGCTTCACGTTTGGCACCGAGTACCCCGAGGACTACCCCGACGTGCTCTCGGGCGAGACGACCATCTGGCGCTACGACACCGGTGGCGCCGCCGCAGTGGGGTACGACCACCGCGTGGTGGTGGTCGGCTTCGGCGTCGAGAACCTCGCGGCCGCCGACCTCGTCGCGGCCCTCGCGGAGTTGACGGCTTGGTTGCGGTAGGCGCCGGCCGCGGGCTGCAGGGGGCTCGGGGCCGGTGATACACTGCGACCCGCCCGGAGTGTGCCCGCCGTGTTCGTGATCCTGCTGCTCGCCTGCGCCGAGTCGAAGATCCCCGCCGACTCGCAACACTTCTCGGTCACCGTGGATGCCGACGACGGTGACTACAGCGAGACCTTCAACTACTACGTGGCGTTCGACGCATCGTCGGCCACGCTCTACATCGACGAGGCCGCCTTCGCCCGGGGCACCCTCACCGGGTGCAGCCTCACCTACCAGTCGGTGGTTTTCGGCCAGTCCCGCCCCGACGGCGACGTCAAGTGGCAACTTTTCGGCAACGCCAGCATCGAGAGCGCACAGGGCGACCCCTGCGTCGACGGCGAAGACGACTGGTCCGGCACGGAGTACGCCGAGATCGTGGCCAGCGACGACGAGAGCATCGAGGTGGGCACGGAGTACTACATGACCACCACCGGCAAGTTCGTCGGCAACACGGAATGAACGACCGGTCGGCGGTGGCCGACACCATCCGCGCGCTGCGTGGCCGGGTGGCGCGGCAGGTGCGCGGGAAGGACGACGTGGTGAACCTCGCGCTCACCTGCGTGGTCGCCGGTGGACACCTGCTCCTCGAAGACGTGCCCGGCGTGGGCAAGACCACCCTGGCCACGGCGCTGGCCCAGGCCATCGGCGGCACCTTTCGCCGGGTGCAGTTCACCAGCGACATGCTTCCCGCCGACATCCTCGGCTTCGCGGTGCTCAGCGGGGGGGAGGTGAGCTTCCGGCCCGGGCCGATCTTCGCCAACGTGGTCCTCGCCGACGAGATCAACCGCACCACGCCGCGCACGCAGTCGGCGCTGCTCGAGGCGATGA
>CAYHRZ010000347.1:0-6042 GCA_964359125.1 uncultured Klebsiella sp.
CACCTGACCGGCTTCCGCACGGCTCTCACTCGCACGGTCAACGCCTACGCCAGCACGCAGAACCTGCTGAAGAACAACAAGGGCGAGGTCGCGGTGTCGGGCGACGACATCCGCGAGGGGCTCACCGCCGTCGTGTCGGTGAAGCTGAGTCACCCCCAGTTCGAGGGGCAGACCAAGACCAAACTCGGCAACAGCGACGCCAAGGGACTCACCGAGGCGATCGTCAACGAGCAACTCGCGGTGTGGATGGACGAGCACCCGGCCGTCGCGAAGTCCATCGTCAACAAGGCGATCGACGCCGCGAGGGCCCGCGAGGCGGCGCGCAAGGCCCGCGACCTGGCCCGTCGCAAGACGGCCTTCGACGGGGGTGGGCTGCCGGGCAAGCTGGCCGACTGCCAGGAGCGGGATCCCACGAAGTGCGAACTCTACGTGGTGGAGGGCGACTCGGCCGGTGGCTCCGCCAAGCAGGGTCGCGACCGCAAGTACCAAGCCGTGCTGCCGCTGCGTGGCAAGATCCTCAACGTCGAGAAGGCGCGCCTGGACAAGATGCTGGGCAGCGAGCAGATCCAGATCCTGGTCTCGGCGCTGGGCTGCGGCATCGGCGAGGAGTTCGACCCGGCCCGGTTGCGGTACCACCGCATCATCATCATGACCGACGCCGACGTCGACGGTAGCCACATCCGCACCTTGTTGCTCACCTTCTTCTACCGGCAGATGGCGTCGCTGATCACCAGCGGCAACCTCTACATCGCCCAGCCGCCGCTGTTCCGCGCCAAGCGCGGCAAGTCGGAGGTGTACCTCAAGGACGACGGCGCCAAGGACACCTTCCTCCTCGAGCACGGTGTCAAGCACCTGCACGTCACGTCGGGCGCCCACGAGGTGTCGGGCGAATTGCTCGCCCAGGTGACCGAGCGGGCCGGGCGCTTCGCCAACCGCCTGGAACGCCTGGGCCGGCGGTTCCACCCGGTCGTCCTCGAGCAGTTCTTGGAGCTCGGCGGGGACGTCGACGCGGCGGACCCGGTGGGCTTCGCGGCCCGCCTGCGCGAGCGCCTGCGCGAGGTCAGCCCGGACCTCGACATCCTGGACCTGCGCGCCGACACCGAAGACGGCGGCCGACCGGTGGTGCACGTGCGCGTGCTGCGCGACTCGCAGGACCACGTCAGCACGCTGGGATCGGCGAGCACGGAGGTGGAGGTGGCCGCGCTCTTGCGACTGCGGCAGGAGGTGGCGGCCCTGGTGGCGCTACCCGCCCAGGTCAAGGGCTTCCCGCCCCGTCACTCCTTCGCGGAACTTCGCCGTGACTTCATGGCGGCCGCCGAGAAGGGCTACGACATCCAGCGCTACAAGGGCCTGGGCGAGATGAACCCCGAGCAGCTCTGGGAAACGACGATGGACCCGGGCAACCGCACCTTGCAGCAGGTCCAGGTGGAGGATCTCTACGCGGCCGACGAGGTGTTCAACATCCTCATGGGCGACGAGGTGGAACCCCGCCGCAACTTCATCCAGCAGAACGCGCTGAACGTCCGCAACCTCGACGTGTAGGGCCCGGTTGGCCGGGGGCCATGCCTCCAGGCGCCCCGGCGGGATACCAGCGGCCGCTTGCCGGGAGTGGTGTTGCGTCACAGCCGAATCGTGGGCATGGGGCACTACGTCCCGCCGCGGGTGGTCACCAACGACGACCTGCGCGAGCTCATGGAAACCACCCACGAGTGGATCGTCCAGCGGACGGGCATCGCGGAGCGGCACTGGATCGAGGGCAACGTGGGGGCCAGCGAGCTGGGCGAGCACGCCGCGCGGCAGGCCTGCGACGAGGCCGGGATCACTCCCGCCGACGTCGACTTCATCGTCTTCGCCACCCTGTCTCCGGATCTGAACTTCCCGGGTTCGGGCTGCCTGCTCGGCGCGCGACTGGGCATCCCCGGTGTCCCCGCCCTCGACGTGCGCAACCAGTGCACAGGATTCCTCTACGGGCTGGCCACGGCCGACGCCTTCGTGCGCACCGGGATGGCCAACAACGTGCTCGTCGTCGGTGGCGAAGTCCACTCCACCGGGCTCGACCTGTCGACCCGGGGGCGCGACGTGTCGGTCCTCTTCGGCGACGGGGCGGGGGCCGCCGTGGTGAGCGCGGCGGTCGACGGCGACGGCTCGATGATCATCGACCACGAGTTGCACGCCGACGGTCGGTACGCCGAGATCCTCATGGTCGAGGCGCCGGCGTCGCGAAACATGCCGCGGCTCACGGCCGAGATGATGGCCGAGGGTCGCCACTACCCGAGGATGGACGGCAAGGCGGTGTTCAAACACGCGGTGGAGAAGTTGCCCGAGGTGATCCACTCGATCCTCGGGCGCAATGGCCTCACCCTGGACGACATCGCGATCCTGGTCCCGCACCAGGCCAACATGCGCATCAACGAGTTGGTTGCGCGACACCTTGCTTTGCCCCCCGAGCGGGTCGTCCACAACATCCAGAAGTACGGCAACACCACGGCGGGCAGTATCCCCATTGCCCTCCACGAGGCGGTCCTGGAGGGCCGCGTCAAGCGTGGCGACCGGGTCTTGCTGGCGGCGCTCGGCGCGGGTCTGACCTGGGGTGCCACCCTGTTGCGCTGGTAGGCGATGGCGGCCGACACCCACGCGCTGTTCCGGGCCCGGGTGCTCTTCCTCACCGGGAAGGGCGGGGTGGGCAAGACGTCGGTGGCGGCGGCGGTCGGTCGCCTGGCGGCGTCGCAGGGACGGCGCACGCTGGTGGTGGAGCTCGACAACCAGCACCCCACGTTGCCGGGCGTCTTTGGCAAGGCCTGCGGCTACGAGCCGGTCGAGGTGGAGAAGAACCTCGCGGCCTGCAACATCGAGTGGGCCCGGGCGTTGGAAGACTGGGTGGAGAGCATCGTGTCGATGCGACGCATCGTGCGGCTCATCATGAAGAACCGCGTGGTGAGCCTGTTCCTCCAGGTCACGCCCGGCGCGCGCGACCTCGTGATGCTCTGGCGCGTGGAGCAACTCACCCGCCACTACGACACTGTGGTCGTCGACCTGCCGGCCTCCGGCAACGCCGTGGCCATGCTCAGCGTGCCGCTCACGGCGGAGCGGCTGTTCGCCGCGGGCCCCATCCGTCGCTGCGCCGACGACCTGCTGGCGATGTATGCACGCGCCGACACCCGCCTGGCGCTGGTGGCCATCCCCGAGGAGATGGTCGTCAACGAGACGATCGAGACCGTCGCGCGGTTGCGGGAAGTGCGTGGCCTCGCGGTGGAGATGATCCTGCTCAACCGCGCGTCGATGCCCACGCTCACTCGCGCGGAAACAGCGCTCCTGGCGCAGCTCGAGGCCCTGCCGGGCGACGACCAGAGGCGCGAGGTACTCGCCGCCGGGCGCTGGGAGGAAGGCCTTGAGTCGGCCACGGCCGAGGCGTTGTCGCGACTGACGGCGACGAAGTGCGAGGTGCTGGCGCTGCCGGCGCTGCCCCGGAACGACAGCGCTCGCCGGGTGGTGGCGCTGCTCACCTCCGCGCTGGCCCGGGCCACGTCGGCGCCGATCTCCTTCCGGGGGGCACCGTGACCCTCGCCGAGGTGCTTGCCACCAAGCGTCTCGTGGCCTGCGTGGGGTCCGGCGGCGTGGGCAAGACCACGTCGGCGGCGTCGTTGGGTCTTGCCGCCGCGTACGCCGGTCGGCGGGCCCTGGTCCTCACCATCGACCCCGCGCGGCGACTGGCGAACTCCCTTGGTCTCACCGAGATCGGCAACACCGAGCATCGCATCGCCCTGGGCCCGGAGGCCAAGGGCGAGCTCTGGGCGATGATGCTCGACGCCCCCTCCACCTTCGACGACGTGATCCGCAAGGTGGCCACCGACCCCGCCACCCGCGACGCGATCTTCGCCAACCGGATCTACCGTTCGATCGCGGCCAGTTTCTCGGGGAGCCAGGAGTACATGGCCACCGAGCGGCTGTACGACGTCGTGCAGGGCGGTCGCTACGACCTCGTCGTGCTCGACACGCCCCCGGTGAAGAACGCCCTCGACTTCCTCGACGCCCCCGGGCGGCTCGCGCGTTTCCTCGACAAGCAGATCATGCGACGGCTGATCGCCCCCGACGACGAGGAGAGCGGAGCCCTGGGCAGCAAGATCCTCGCGGGCACCACGGCGGTGGCCTACCGGCTCCTCGGGCACATCTTCGGCACCGAGTTCCTCACCGACATCGCCGCGTTCTTCTCGCTGTTCCGCGACCTCTACGAGGGTTTTCGGGAGCGACACGAGGCGGTGGAGCGCATGTTCTCCAGCCCCAGCACCGCCTTCGTGGTGATCGCGGCGCCCACCGAGCCGTCCATGGAAGTGGCGGGCTTCTTCTTCACGGAGCTTCGCCAGCGAAAGTTGCCGCTGGCCGCCCTGGTGGTCAACCAGGTCCACCGGGCTCGTTTCCCGACGCCCGACGTGGAGGCGCTGCTCGGCCCCACCGCCCACCGCTTGGATCCCGCCGCCGCCGGGCCCCTGCTCGCCCGGCTGGAGGCGGCGCACACGCGCCTGCGGGCGCTGGCCACCCTGGAGGCCGGGCGGGTGGAGACGCTGAGGCGCGCCGCCGGGAAGGGCATCGACGTGCGGGTGATCCCGCGGGTGGCGGGCGAGGTGCACGACCTGGAGTCGTTGGCCGCACTTCACCGATTCTTGGTTGGCTAGGCGCCGGGTGGGGGTATAGTGCCGGCCGCGATGACCCCCGTCCTGCTCACGCTCGCGATGCTTTCCTCGTCGGCCCACGCCGGTCAGGCCATGGATCCCCAGGTGCGGTTGCACGCGGGCATGACGTGGACCGGCGGCCCTTCGCCGTTCGGCGTCACCGGGGGCATCGACGCCCGGCTCACCCGGATCGTGGCCATCGACCTCGGCGGCTTCCTGAGCCCCGTGGAGATCCCCGAGGGCGACTGGGTGGCGGACCCGGTGGACGGCGAGTCCTTCCACCTGCGCCACGCGCTCTTCTTCGCGCCGGGCCTGCGCATCCCCCACGCCCAGCCCCGCACCTGGGCCTGGGACGTCTTCGTCCGCGGGGGCCCTGCGGTGGCCTGGTACGCCGACACGTCGCAAGAGTCCTACTCGCTCGATGGCGATCCCTACGCCGTGTCCCCCGGCATCGCGGGCTTTGGGGGCGGCGAGTTGATGGTTCGCTTCGGCGCCGTGGGCGCCCGCGTGGCGGGCCGGGCGTGGTTCTACGAGGCCATGCACACCTCCGTCTCGGACCCGGCCTTCAAGGTCGAGCCGCAGGTGGCGGTCGAGGCCCTGGTGCAGTTCTGATCGAAAAAGCGGGGGCGCCCCTTGACAGCGCCCGGGGAAGATACAAATCTAGACAAGCCGCGCCTCCCCGCGCGGCTGGCTCGCGGCTCGCGCGCTTCAACATCAAATGCCTTAAAAACAGCGGACCAACTTAGAGAATGTCCCGTAACGTGTACGTGGGGAACCTCCCCTACCGCATCTCGGAGGACGAGGTGCGGGAGATTTTCGCCCAGGATGGCCGCGAGGTCGTCAGCGTCAACCTGATCATCGACCGCGAAACCGGGAAGCCGCGCGGCTTCGGTTTCGTGGAGTTTGCCAGCGAGGAGCAGGCCGAGTCGTCGGTCCGCGCCCTCGACGGGGCCAACATCGGTGGCCGGCCGTTGAAAGTCAACATTGCCCGGCCCCGCGACGGAGCCGGTCCCGGCGGTCCGGGCGGTCCCGGAGGTGGCGGTGGCGGTTTCGGCGACCGCGGCCCGCGGCGCCCGCGCGAGGGCTACGCGCCCCAGGCGGTGTACCGCACCGGTGGCCCCCCCCGCGGCGAGGGCGGAGCCGAGGGCGGCGGCGACCAGGGTGGCTACGGCGGCGGTGGCGGTGGCGGTGGCTACGGCGGCGGGGACCGTGGCGCGGGTGGCCCGGGCGGCGGCGGCGCGCCCGGTGGCGGGCGTAGCTGGGGCGACCGCGGCGGCGGTGCGCCGGGTGGCGGCTACGGCGGCGGCGGCGGCGGCTACGGTGGTGGCGGCGGCGGCGCCCCGGGTGGGACCCGTTGGGGCGGCAGGGGTCCCGG
>CAYHRZ010000348.1:0-6027 GCA_964359125.1 uncultured Klebsiella sp.
ATGTTGCCCATGCGCGGGTATTATCTTTAGGGGGGGGGGGTGGCGGGGGGTAAGCGTTGGGCCCTCGAAGTAGGCCCCGTGCACGAACGAGCCGCCTTCGAGCCCTGGGCACGACGGCGGCACGCCGGCACCCGGGTCGTCGGGGAGGGCGGCGGCGCGCCCGACGGTCGGCCGCCGGTGAACCGAATGTCGCATCCCACCGATTTCAACCCGAATTGTCCCGCCGTTGCCCCCCGGTAGGAATGCCGGGACGGGGCGCCGAGTGGTGTCCCACGGGTGGCAGCACGTCGTCCCAGCGGGCGGGGGCCAGTCGCCGGGGGCGGCGGCCATGTCCTCACCGTGGACGTGCCACAGGGCGTCGAGGGCGACGCGGAGCACCGCGGCGGCGAGCGCCTGCTCGCCGGTCCAGCACCCGGGCACGAGCAAGCGAGCAGGTCGCGACTCACCCTGCACCAGCGCCGTCGTAGAGGGGGTGGGCGGCGAGCCGCTGGCCCATGAAGTCCGCCGAGATGGTGTCGATCCCCGAGACGGCGGCCAGCGCCGCGCCGTCGGCGGGATCGCCGGTCTCGAGGTGGAGCAGCAAGGAGCAAACGCCCCGCCCGCGACGAGCACGTCGAGTGGACCCACGGGGAGCCCGCGCTTCTCCAGGTCGGCGCGCACCCCCCGCGGCCACCTCCGCCCGCGCCCGCGCGGCGGCCTGCGCGTTCGCGCCGGTCTCGTCGTCAATGTAGATGGCGACGTGCGCCATCGTGGTTCCACTTGTCAGTCCAAGCACACGCGGGGCGGTGGCGCGGCGCAGGCCGGCAATCGTCGCCTCGCCAGCCCCGCTGCACCGGGTCGGGGATGGCGAGGTGGACGGGCACTGGTACTCACGAGGTGAGCGCGAACCCGATGTCCACGGTGAGGATCACGCCAAAGCCGAGGAGGCCCACCGGCACGAAGTCGAAGAACGCGAGCCGCAGGGGGGAGCCGTCCGAATCGTGCAGTGCCGCGCGCTCGGTGAGCGCCTGCGCGAGCGGCCCGGCCGTCGCCGCGGTGAGGAAGAGCGAGCTCCCCGCGCAGACGGCCATTGCGAGGCCCACGTAGACGGCCTCCGGGGGGTGGCGTTTGGCCAGCGCCTCGGCCACGTCGAGCAGGGCCGCCATGCTCGGGCCGGCGGAGAACAGGCCGGTCAGCGGCGCGGCCGACACGAGAAACACGACGAGCTGTCCGCGGTCGGAGAGGGGGAGTCCGAGGAGCGCCAGCGTCGAGAGGTCGAGCGACAGCGGGTAGTAGGCGTCCCCAGACGTGGACCCGAGGTGGGGTGGCAGGCGCATCGGGACGGCGGTCGGCCGGGCCGGCGCGGAGGCCGGCTCCCCGAGGCGGCGCACGACCTCGCCCAGGAGGGCCACCAGCACGTAGTTCGCCCCGCGATGGGGGGCGGGGCCCTCGTCGAGGAGGCACCGGAGCACGAACGCGCGATCCTCCAGGTCGGGCACGAGGGGGAGGAGGAGCGCATCGACGCGGCCGCGGTCGATGAACGCGGCCACCTGCGAGGAGGGCACCCGTCGCCGGTGGTGAGGAGGGAGGGGCATGCCCCCCGGCATAAAGCTTTGATCTCAAACTGTCCGCCCGTCCCTTCGCGCGGCGGGTTCGTGAGTCTGGAAAATCGTCGCCATGCGGCCGCACGTCGATGGTCGCCCGCCGGGTCAGGGGGGGACGCGCCTGCGGAAGTCCTGGGCCGAGGGCGAGCCGCCGATCCCCGTCGGCGTCCCGCTGGCCCGCCTCCCGCTACAAGAGCGGGTAGAGGAAGGGCGCAAGCGGGCCCGTGCCCGCGATCGCCGCGAGTAAGAAACCGAGCACCAGGAGGGTGACCGCCAGGGGCACCAGCCACCACAAGCCGGACTGGTGCAGGTAAGCGAGCAAGGTGCCCACCACCTTGACGCGGCCGCGGGCGCGGGCAAGCAGGCCATCTGGCTGGGCGGGATCAGGCATCGGATCCTCCTGCGGGATGTTGTTTGTATACCAGGGCGTCGCCGAGCACGAGCAGGTCCACGCGCGAACGCGCGAAGAACGCGAGGGCCTCCAGCGGGCCGTCGACGATCGGGTGCCCGCGGCCGTTCATAGAGGTGTTCAAGAGCGCCGGGGCGCCGGACTCGGCCACCCACGCCCGGAGCAGGGCGTGGAAAAGGGGGTTCTCGTCGCGGCGGCAGGTCTGGGGACGGGTGGTCCCGTCGACGTGGACGCCCGCGCGTACCCGGGCCGGGTCCCGGACGGGAGCGACGGTCTGCATCCAACCACGGAGCGGCGAGGTGCCCTCCAGGAGCCCGGCGGCATCGTCGTCGGCCACCGAGAGGGCGTAGGGCCGGAAGGGCGCGCGGGCCTTCACCTCGGTGCTCACGCGCCGGGCAAGGTCGACCCGGCGGGGGTCGAACAGGATGGAGCGCTGCCCCAGCGCGCGGGGGCCCGACTCCATGCCGCCCCGGAACCACGCCACCACCTCGCCCCGCGAGAGGCTCTGCACCACCCGGGACACGAGCCCGTCGGCGTGGCCAGGGCGCTCCACGTGCAGGCGGACGTTGTCGCTGGTGGTGCCCCCGGACCACTCGTGCACGTCGAGGTGGGGGAGCAGGTCCAGCGTGCCCGCCACGTCCACGCTGGGGCCGCAGAACGGGGTGTAGGCCACCCGGCGGTCGTGGACGGTCGTGGCCGCGCCGAAGGCCGCGCCCCCATCGCCGGGGTCCGGGGGGATGTACACGTCGGTGAAGGGGCCCTCGGCCAGGAGGCGCGCGTTGGCCACGCAGTTGAGCGCCACGCCGCCAGCCAGGCAGAGGCGGTCGAGACCCGTTTCCCGGTGCGCCCGCCGCGCGAGGGCGAGCACCGCCTCCTCGAGCACCAGCTGCACGCTCGCGGCGAGGTCGGCCCAGCGCTGCGCCTCCGCGGGCGCCGCCTCACCTCCGAGCGCGTCGAAGGGGAGGGTAACGCGGGGATCCCGGGGTTCCCCGAAGAGATCCAAGAAGGCGCGGGTGTAGGGAACCGTCTCGGACGTCAGGTCGAGGAAACCGTCGGCGAGCGCGTAGTCGCCGCTCTCCGCCACCCGCAGGACACGGCGCACCTCGCTGGCCCGGGTGGGCTGGCCGAAGCGGGCCAGCGCCATCGTGCTGCACTCCCCGTCGTTGGGCCGGAAGCCGAGGAACCCGGTGAACGCGGCGTAGAAGAGGCCGAGGGAGTGTGGGTAGTCCCACGAGGCGAGCACTTCCACCCGGCCGTCGGCGTGCCCGCGGCCGATGCTCGTGCAGGTCCACTCCCCGACGGCGTCCAGCGTGAGGATCGCCGCCTCCGAGAACGGCGAGCCGAGGAAAGCCTGCGCCGCGTGGCTCTGGTGGTGTGCGGCCGTCGTCACGCGGCTACCGGGCACCGCCACGGCGGTGGCCAGCTGCTCAGCGGCCCAGAGGCGATCGCCCACCCAGTCGCGTGCGCTGCGCGTGAACCGACCCGCGCTCCACGGGAAGCCGGCCAGGGTGCTCACCAGCACGCGCGCGAACTTGGCGTGCGGCTCCTCGTAGTACACCACCGCGTCGAGGTCGCCGGGGCCCAGGCCGGCGGCCGCGAGGCACGCCGAGATGCTGCGCCGAGGCAGGTTCGGGTCGTGTTTGAGCCGGGAGAAGCGTTCTTCGCTGGCCATCCAGAGCTGCTCGCCCGCGATGAGCGCCGCCGTGGCGTCGTGGTAGCCGAAGGAGACGCCGAGCGTGTTCATCCAGACAGCTCCCGGCCGCCGAGCCGCCGCCTCGCGGGCACGGTCAACAAGGCGCCCGCCACGAAGTACAGGATCCCCAGCAGCAGCCCCGACACGATGCGGCCGGACCAGGTGGACACCCGGTTGGCCGACTCGCGGAAGCGCCGCCAGCGCGCCTGGCGCTGCAGGCGAGCGAATCGTTCCGCGCTGCCGAACAGGCTGAGCATGGTGCGCTCGGCGTCTTCGTGGTGGCCAGCCTCGTCGGCCTGGATCGCGGCGAGGTGGGCCTCGATGTCGGCGCGGCGTGCCGCCCGCGAGTAGTCGTCGAACTCGGCGTACACGTCGCGCTCGCCCACGTAGATGTAGGCGAGGAACTCGCCGAGTTGGTCGGCTCGCTCGATCAGCGGGGACCGGGCTTCGCGCGGGAGCGGCAGGGCCCGCGGCGCGTAGCGGGCGGCGAGCCGGGAGAACCCCTCGGCGTGCGACATCTCCTCCAGCGCGTCGTGGAACATCGCCGCCTTGTGTTCGGGCCGCTCGAGCACCTCGACCGCGCGGAGAAACTGCCACGCCGAGTCGGACTCCACCAGCGCAAACCGCTGGAGGCTGCGGGCAACCCGTTCGTCGCCCAGTTTCCACGACAGCGGGAGGAGGTGACGGATGGCCATCCGCCGGATGAAGACGCGCACCCCGTAATCTCGCCCGCCGCGGCAGGCGCTGATTGTAGCCGTGGATACAAATTGGTGGGTCCGGGCCGGCCCCTGTCGCAACGAGCGATAACTACGGTTCGTGCGCGCGAAGTGGACGTACCTGCTTCCCTACGCCACGCTCGCCGCGGTCGTGGTGTGCGTGCTGGCGGGGGCGTACTTGTGGCGCCTGCGGCACGCGGTCGAGGGCATGGAGTCGACCGACATCTTCCAGGCTGGGGGAGGGGCCCAGGGCCCGACGGGGATCAGGGCCAACCTCCGCGATGTCCGGATGGTGGTGCCCGATCGCCCGCACGATCCGGCCGACACGCAGAGCCCGGAGGGCCGGGCGCGGATCAGCCGCCGCCGCGTCTTCCACCTCTCCACGGAGTCTCACGGCTTCCGCGGCAGCGTCGACGTCGCCGCGAGGGCTGCCGGTCCGCGGGTGGTGATTGTCGGCGATTCCGTGGCCATGGGCTGGGGCGTCGACGACGAACTCTCGCTCGGGGCCCGGTTGGCCGAGAAACTCGGCGTCGAGGTGGTCACGTCGGCCGCCCCGGGGCTGAACTCCTCCGAACTCGCCAGCCGGGTACGGCGCACCCGCGAGCAGGTGGGCGGTGACCTGTTCATCCTTGCCAAGGGCCCCGGCTCCGGGGGGAACGAGGGGTGGGCGCCGTTCGCGCAGGCCGTGAGCGCCGCGAGCCCCGCACGCGCCATGATCGCGGTGCACCCGGTGAGCACCTTCGACGTGAAATTTCTCCTCGAGCCTGGACTTCTCCCCGCGGATCCCCCCGCGCCGATCCTCGACCTGACACCGGTCTTCGCGGCCGCCCGCCGCCCGCCCGGGGTCGTGCTGTCGGTCAGCGGCGACCAGCAATCGGTGGTCGACCTTGCCAGTGGCGAGGTGATCGCCCGGGGTCGCGCGGCCCAGCGCGACAAGCTGGCCCCGGAGGTGGTGGCCGCCTTCGAGTCCGACGACGACGTGCGCGAGCCGCTCTTCTACGACGGCGGCCATCCCGACGCGGAGGGCTACCTCGTCTACGCGCAGGCACTCGCCGAGTTCATTCGCGCGCAAGGGTTGCTCTCCGCACCCCCCTGACTCGAGGCGAGCGCCGCCCGCCGCGCCCCCCTCCTAGCAGGAAGAGTCTGAGGCGCAGTCGGGGTCGTCGCAGTCGACGAGGCCGTCGGCATCGTTGTCGGCTCCGTCGAGACAGGCCTCCACCCCACCGCCGCCCGAGCAGCCGGAGTCGGCGGCGCAGTCGGGGTCGTCGCAGTCGACGAGGCTGTCGCCGTCGTTGTCGGCGCCGTCGAGGCAGGCCTCGGCCGTGGTGCTCGTGCCACAGCTGGGGTCGCTGTCGCAGTCGGAGTCGTCGCAGTCGACGAGGCCGTCGGCGTCGTTGTCGACGCCGTCCAGGCAGGCCTCGGAGGTGGAACTTCCACCGCAGGCGGAGTCGGTCGCGCAGTCGGTGTCGTCGCAGTCGGCCAACCCGTCGCCGTCGTTGTCTACGCCGTCCACGCAGAGCGACTCCGGGTCCGAGGTCCCGGTGTCGGTGTCGGCGTCGGCGTCGGCGTCCGCGTCCGCGTCGGCATCGGCGTCGGCGTCGGCGTCGGCGTCCGCGTCGGCGTCCG